>JAJDGF010000121.1 GCA_030265545.1 Eubacteriales bacterium OttesenSCG-928-N13 | reverse complement strand
AAGGTAGCGCCTACATGAGGCGCTCCTCGGCGATGCGCATGTCATCGCCTGCGGATCGAATATGGAGGGTTCACACCCTCCAAACCTCCCAAAGAGGCTGTCGGTCGGCTTGTGCAGTCGATTCTGACTGCCTTTTTTCTTGCAAAAAATCGCAAGAATATGGTTGTATGTGGAAGCCTTAACACCCAAAACCGAACATCAGTTTAAATTCCGCAAGACGGCTGTCAATTCATTTTATATCATGATATACTGAATGAGCAGCGATGCATGGATGAGAATAAGTATGTGTGTTTAGGCAGAGGAGGGGGTTCAGATGATGTTTCCGATGCAGTCCCCATTTGCGCCCCGGGGCGACCAACCCCAGGCGATTTCCGCGCTGGTGGACGGGATCAAGCAAGGCAATCGCGACCAGGTACTACTGGGCGTGACCGGCTCAGGCAAGACGTTCACCATGGCCAACATCATCCGCGAGGCACAACGCCCGGCGCTGGTGATCGCGCACAACAAGACGCTGGCCGCGCAGCTGGCCGCCGAGTTCCGAGAGTTCTTCCCGGACAGCGCGGTGGGCTATTTCGTTTCCTATTATGATTACTATCAGCCGGAGGCATATATCCCATCCTCCGATACGTTCATCGACAAGGCGGCCACCATCAACGACGAGATCGACCGCATGCGCCACAGCGGCACCGCCTGGCTGAGCGAGCGGCGGGACGTGATCATCGTGGCATCGGTCAGCTGCATCTACGGCCTGGGCGACCCGCGCGAATATGAGGACCTTTCGGTCTCCCTGCGCGAGGGCATGACGCTCGATCGGGACAAGCTGCTCGGGCGACTGGTGGACATCCAATACAGCCGCAACGACTTTGAATTTGAGCGCGGCACCTTCCGCGTGCGCGGCGATGTGGTGGAGATCATCCCCGCTGGCTATCAAGAAAAGGCGCTGCGGGTGGAGTTCTTCGGAGACAGTGTGGAGCGCATCAGCGAGGTGGACACCCTCACCGGCGCCGCGATTCGCCACCTGAACCATGTGATGATCTTTCCGGCATCGCACTATGCCACCTCCCGCGAGAAGATCGAGCAATGTATCGCGCAGATCGAATCGGATCTGGCCGAGCGCGTGGCCGAGTTTCAGGAAAATGGGCGGCTGCTGGAGGCGCAGCGGTTGGAGCAGCGAACCCGCTACGACATCGAAATGATGCGCGAGATCGGCTATTGTTCGGGCATCGAGAACTATTCCCGCTATTTTGACGGACGCAGCGCGGGCGATGCACCGTTCACGCTGATGGACTATTTCCCCAAGGATTATCTGGTGTTCATCGACGAATCCCACGTCACCGTGCCGCAGGTGCGCGCGATGTACAACGGGGACAGGGCGCGCAAGGAATCGCTGGTGGATTACGGCTTCCGCCTGCCCGCCGCATTCGATAACCGCCCATTGAAATTCGACGAATTTGAGAAAAAGCGCGGCCAGACCATCTATGTCTCCGCCACGCCCGGCCCGTGGGAAATGGAGCGCGCCGAACAGGTGGTGGAGCAGATCATCCGCCCCACCGGGCTGATCGATCCGGAGGTGATCGTGCGCCCGGCCACCGGACAGGTGGACGATCTGCTGGGCGAGATCCGCACCGTGGTGGAGAATGGGCAGCGCGTGCTGGTCACCACGCTGACCAAACGGATGGCTGAGAGCCTGACGCATTACCTGGCCGAGATGGACGTGCGCGTGGAATATCTGCATTCGGATGTGGAAACACTCGAGCGCATACGGCTGATCCGTTCGCTGCGGTTGGGTGAATATGACGTGCTGGTGGGCATCAACCTGCTGCGCGAGGGGCTGGACATGCCTGAGGTGGCGCTGGTCACCATCCTGGACGCCGACAAAGAGGGGTTTTTGCGCAGCGAGACCAGTTTGATCCAGACCATCGGACGCGCCGCGCGCAATGTGGATGGCCGCGTGATCATGTATGCCGATCAGTTGACCGATTCCATGATGCGCGCCATTCAGGAGACCAACCGCCGCCGCCAGCTGCAGATGGCCTACAACGAGGCACACGGCATCAAGCCGGAGAGCGTGCGTTCGGCCGTGCGCCAGCTGATGGAGGTCACCCGCTCTGCCGAGGTCAAGGCGGCCCCCGTGATGGACGAGACCGAGCGCCTGATGGCGATTGATCGACTGGAGGAGCAGATGCTGGCCGCCGCTGCCGATCTCGACTTCGAGAAGGCCGCCAAGATGCGCGATCAGTGGATGTCGCTTCGGGGCGAGAAGGTGGCAGAGACCAAAAAACCGAACAATTGGCGCGGCAAATCACGCAAGCGCTGAATCGCATAATACATAGCAGGAGAATATCATCTCATGAAGGATCATATCTTTATCAAAGGGGCACGAGAGCACAACCTCAAGAACATCGACGTGACCATCCCGCGGGACAAGCTGGTGGTGCTGACCGGGCTTTCGGGCAGCGGCAAAAGCTCGCTCGCGTTTGACACCATCTATGCCGAGGGGCAGCGCCGCTATGTGGAATCGCTGTCCTCCTATGCGCGCCAGTTTCTGGGGCAGATGGAAAAGCCGGATGTGGACTACATCGAAGGACTGTCCCCCGCGATCTCCATTGATCAAAAGACCACCAGCCGCAACCCGCGCTCGACCGTCGGCACCGTGACGGAGGTGCATGACTATCTGCGCCTACTGTATGCGCGCGCGGGCACCCCGCATTGCCCCAATTGCGGCAAGGAGATCCATCAGCAGACGGTGGATCAGGTCGTAGATCAGGTGGCATCGCTGCCGGAGCGCAGCCGCATTCAGGTGCTGTCGCCCATCGTGCGCGGCCGCAAGGGCGAGCATACCAAGCTGATCGAGGACATGGGTCGGCAGGGTTATGTGCGCATCCGCATCGATGGCGAGCTGTATGAAATCGGCGATACCCCCGTATTGAATAAGAACCAAAAACACACGCTTGAGGTGGTCATTGATCGCCTGGTGGTGCGCGATGATATTGCGCGCCGATTGAGTGATTCCATCGAAACCGCCATGCACCTTTCAGGCGGGCTGGTGGTGATCAACGTGTTGGACGGCGAGGATCTGCTGTTTTCGCAGAACTATGCCTGCGCCGATTGCGGCATCTCCATCGAGGAGCTCACCCCGCGCATGTTTTCGTTCAACAATCCATATGGCGCCTGCCCCACCTGTACGGGGCTGGGCACGCTGCTCAAGGTGGACCCGGCGATCGTGCTGCCCAACCGCAAGCTGAGCCTGAATGACGGGGCGATCAGCGTCAGCGGCTGGAAGTCGTCCGAGGAGAGCGGCATGGCGCACATGTATCTGGAGGCGCTGAGCAAGCACTTTGATTTTTCGCTGGATACGCCGATCGATCAGCTGCCCGAAAAGATCGTGGACATTTTGCTATACGGCACGCGCGGCGAGAAGATCAAGGTGGACTATGAGCGCGCCTATGGCTCGGGCACCTTTACCTCCCCGTTTGAGGGCATCATTCCCAATTTAGAGCGCCGCTATCGCGAGACGCAGTCGGGCAGCGTGAAGGAGGATCTGGAGGCATACATGGCCAACACGCCCTGTCCCGATTGTCACGGGCAGCGGCTCAAGCGGGAATCGTTGGCGGTCACGGTGGGCGATCGATCGATCGCACAGGTGAGTGAGCTACCCATCCGCGAGACGATCGGGTTCTTCGATGGATTGAAGCTGGGCGAAAAACAGGCCATGATCGCACGCCAGATTCTCAAGGAGATTGGTTCGCGACTGGGGTTCCTGGTGGATGTGGGGCTTGATTATCTCACGCTGTCGCGCAATGCGGGCACGCTTTCGGGCGGCGAAGCGCAGCGCATTCGGCTGGCCACCCAGATCGGGTCCAGCTTGGTGGGCGTTCTGTATATTTTGGACGAGCCCAGCATCGGGCTGCATCAGCGGGACAACCAGCGCCTGCTCAAGACGCTCAAGCATTTACGTGATCTGGGCAACACTTTGATCGTGGTGGAACACGATGAGGAGACCATGCTGGAGGCCGACCACATCGTGGACATCGGCCCGGGCGCGGGCGTACATGGCGGGCGATTGGTGGCCCAGGGCGATGCCGATCAGATCATGCAGAACCCCGAATCGATCACCGGCCAATATCTGAGCGGCGCGCTCAGCATCCCGGTGCCGCAGGTGCGGCGTGAGCCGAGCGGATGGATCGAGGTCAAGGGCGCGCGCGCCAACAACCTGAGGGACATCAGCGTGCCGTTCCCGCTGGGCGTGATCACCTGCGTCACGGGCGTCAGCGGCAGCGGCAAGAGCTCCTTGGTGAATGAGATCCTATTCAAGGCGCTATCCCGCGATCTGAACCGATCGCGCCAGCGTCCGGGGGCGCATGATGGGATCGAGGGCATCGGGCAGTTGGACAAGATTATCGCAATTGATCAATCCCCGATCGGGCGCACGCCCCGCTCCAATCCCGCCACCTATACCGGCGTGTTTGATCTGATTCGGGATGTGTTTGCGTCCACGCCGGATGCCAAGACGCGCGGCTACAAGCCCAACCGATTCAGCTTCAATGTGAAGGGCGGGCGCTGCGAAGCATGCGCGGGCGACGGCATATTGAAGATCGAGATGCACTTCCTGCCGGACGTATATGTGCCCTGCGATGTGTGCAAGGGGCACCGTTACAACCGCGAGACGCTAGAAGTGCGTTATAAAGGAAAGAACATCTATGACGTGCTGGATATGACGATCGAGGACGCGCTCGAGTTCTTCGCGCCGCTTCCCCGCATCGCGAACAAATTGCAGACCATGGTGGATGTGGGGCTGGGCTATGTGAAGCTGGGGCAGCCCTCCACGCAGCTGTCGGGTGGAGAGGCGCAGCGCATCAAGCTGGCCACCGAGCTCAGCCGCCGCGCCACCGGGCGCACGATCTATGTGCTGGATGAGCCCACCACCGGGCTGCACATGGCGGACGTGAACAACCTGGATCAGATGCTTCAAAAGCTGGCCGATTCGGGCAACACGCTGATCGTGATCGAGCACAATCTGGATCTGATCAAGACGGCCGATTATGTGATCGATATGGGGCCGGAGGGCGGCGATCGCGGCGGCATGGTGGTGGCCACCGGCACGCCCGAGCAGATCGCGCAGCATGAGGAGAGCTATACAGGCCAGTTCCTCAAGCGCCTGTTTGACGCGCAATCCCCCGCGGAAGGGATCCGATCGCATGCAGCGCAGCAAGAT
>JAJDGF010000120.1 GCA_030265545.1 Eubacteriales bacterium OttesenSCG-928-N13 | reverse complement strand
ATCAGGGGGGGCTTTTCTATGCGGTTAGATTCTATCGAAAATCATGACGCTGCTTGTGAAGTCGTGGTATTCGAATTGTGGGCGGACGCCCACCTGCATCAGGGCGCGCGCGGAGATGATTTGACCGGACGGGGTGCGATAGGTCGCGTCCTCGGGCAGATTGCGCATGCGCACGCGCACATCGCGCGGGTTGGGCTGCATCATCTTGATGTAGCTGCACAGGATCGCGCGATGCTCGTCATGGAACTGCCATGCGCACAGATCGCCCTCAAACGGGCTGAGCAGCCGCGTGAAGGTGCCCTGCTGCGTGGTGGATCGAACGGCCTTGACCTGCTCGATCTGGCGGCGGATCTCCTCGATGTCCTCGGGCGACTGCTTGGACAGATCTAGCTCATACCCGAAATTGCCGCCGATCGCGACATCCCCGCGCATCCGCATGGAGGTCACGCGCCCCACCTGATGGTTGGGCACAGCGCTTACATGTGCGCCCATCGCACTGATCGGGTAGGCCATGCTGGTGCCATATTGGATGTAAAGGCGCTCGATGGCATCGGTGTCGTCGCTGGTCCAGGTCTGCGGCATATAATGAAGCATCCCCGGATCAAACCGCCCGCTGCCGCCCGAGCAGCTCTCAAACAATACGTCGGGGAAGGAGGTGGTGATCTGCTCCATCACGCGATACAACCCCAGCATGTAGCGATGCGCCACCTCGCCCTGACGGCCATCGTTGAGCAATGCCGAGCCTGCCTCCAGATAGTTTCGGTTCATATCCCACTTAATATAGGAAATGGGCGCGCTGCGCAGCACGCTGCCGATCGCCTCCACCACATAATCCTGCACATCCGCACGGGACATATCCAGGATCAGCTGCTGTCGAGATTCGCTCTTTGGTCGTCCTTCCGCATGCAGGCACCAGTCGGGATGCGCGCGGTATAGATCCGAGTCGGGGGAGATCATCTCCGGCTCCACCCACAGCCCGAACTGCAGCCCCAGCGCGTTGATGTCCTTGGCCAGCGCATCCAGCCCATTCGGCAGCTTGCGCCTGTCCACGACCCAATCGCCCAGCGAGCTGTTGTCCGAATCGCGATGCCCGAACCAGCCGTCGTCCAGCACGAACAGCTCCACGCCCACGTCGGCTGCTGCGTGCGCAATGTCCATGATCTTGTCATGGTCAAAGTTGTGATAGGTGGCCTCCCAGTTGTTGATCAAAATCGGGCGTAGCTTGTCCCGCCATGTGCCGCGGCAAAGCCGCGTGCGATACAACCGATGCAGCGCCTGGCTCATGCCGTTCAACCCGCATGTCGAATGCACGCAGATGGCCTCGGGCGACTGGAATGTTTCGCCCGGCGCCAGCTGCCATTCAAAGCTGGATGGGTTGATGGAGGCCAGGATCCGCGTGCTGTTGTAGCCGTCTTCGTCCACGCTGATCGCGAAATCGCCGCTGTAAACCAGATTCACGCCGTAGCATTCGCCGCTGAACTCATCCGTCTTGGGATCGAGCAGCGCCACGAACGGATTGTGCTCATGCCCGGACGCACCGCGCGTGGACTGCACCGTGCGGGTGAGCGCGGCGGGGGCGAGCCGCTGCACCATGCGCTCGCGACCCCATGCGCCGTGCAGATGCAGCAGGTCGTATTGACCGGGCAGCGACAGGCACATGCTGCCCGCGCCGTCCAGCACCAGCGGCATCTGACCTGCATTGCGATACAACGCGCTCTGGGCGATGGCGGCATGTTGCTTGAAGATGGTATAGCTGAGATCCACCTCCAGCGCGGTATAGGGATCGCGCAGGGTGATGGTCAGGGTCTCGGCTTCGTCCGGGGATTCTGTATAGGTGGCGGGCAGCCCGGCGAGCTTCGGCTTGCCCGATTCGATCCTGTGGCTGGTATATTGAAGCTCGGTGCAGCGCTGCCCGCTGGGCTGCTTGACCCGGATCATCGGCGGGCGATAGTCGCCGCGCCCCTCGGTGGGGCAGGCATAGGGCAGTATGGTGCGCAGCGTATCAAACGACAAAAATGCCCTGAGATCGCTCAGATAATGGGTCGCTTCGGGGTCATTGAGCGGCGCACCCAGATAGCACATCATCAGCTCGTTCTCGCGCAGCTTCAGCACCAGCGACAATTGATCCCCCCGCAGATGGAACGCGCGCGAGGCCTCGTCAAATGTGATCATATGTGAAACCTCCTTGAAAATGGTTCGTTATGGGACGATGACCACCTTGAATGCATCCTGTCCCTCGGCGGTGCGGAAGCCTTCTGCCCACTGCTCGAGCGGGAACTGGTGCGACACCACACCGGCAGTCGGCATCGCCCCGCTGATGATGTCCTGTATCGCGGTCTCGTAACAATACGGGCTCAGCTGCGAGCCGCGAATGGTGATCTCCTTGGTATCCCCGATGATGCTCCAATCGTTGGTGGATGTGCCGCTCATCACCGAAAACTCCACAAACGTGCCGCCCTTCGCGATCATGTCCAGCCCCTGCTGCACCGCGGATGGGTGACCTGTCACCTCCAGATATACGTCTGCGCCGTACCCATCGGTCAGCGCCATCACGCGTGCCAATGCATCCTCCTTGGATGGATTGATCACGATGTCCGCACCGAATTCGAGCGCCTTGCTGAGCCGCGCATCGATCATATCGAGCACGATCAAGGTCTTCGGATTGCGCAGCTTCAGCGCACCGATCATGCCCAGCCCCAGCGTGCCCGCGCCCGCCAGCACCACCACATCATGCACCTGCACATTGGCCTGGCGCACGCCGTGCAGCGAGCAGGCATACGGCTCGATCAGCACCGCCTTCTCCATCGGCAGATCCTTCGGGATCACATAATTGATGCTGCCCTTGGGCAGGCGCACATATTCGGCCATGCCGCCGTTCAGATGGTTCTTGAAGCCGTATACATCGTGCGGCATGCACAGCCAATACTGCCCGCGACGGCAATAGCGGCAGGTGCCGCAGGGCACGATCTGCTCGGTTGCGATGCGATCGCCGATATGGAACGAAGCGTCCACTTCATCGCCCATGGCCACGATCTCGCCGATGATCTCATGCCCTGGGATGAACGGCGGCTCGCAGAATCCGGGCATGCCGTCCCCACCCCAGAACCGCGCGACCGGGTGCGTGGCCTTCACATCCCCGGCGCAGATCCCGCAGGCCTCCACGCGCAGTAGGATGTCCTGCGAGGAAATCTCGGGCACCGGCATCTGTTCCAGTTGATACGCGCCCTGCCCGCGCGCCACCAGCGCACGCATCGTGGTAGGTATGCTCATGATATTGCACCTCTACTATAATATAATGGATTCCATGTATTCTCATTATACGCACAGCCCTCGGGCGCGTCAATGGCATATGGTATAGGAATGTGCGGCAACATCCGAATAATGACCCCCTGATTCGTTGATGATCCCCCTTTACACGAATGCAACAAATGCGGTATCATATACCGGTAAGCTGCACTGACGAGAAGGAGGGAATCTTCGCAGATGAATGAAATCATTGTGTCCATGGAGCATATTTGCAAGAGCTTTCCGGGCGTCAAGGCGCTGGACGACGTGCGATTTGAGCTTCGTTCGGGCGAGGTCATGGCGCTGCTGGGCGAGAATGGTGCGGGCAAAAGCACGCTGGTCAAGATATTGAGCGGCGTATACACGCGCGATTCGGGAAACATGCATATCTTTGGCAAGGAATACGGCGATCTGACCCCCAAACAGGCGCAGGAGCTGGGCGTGGCGATCATCCACCAGGAGCTGAACATGTGCCGCCATCTGTCGGTGGCCGAGAACATGTTCCTCGGGCGGGAGAAGGTCAAGGGGATCGCATTGTCCAACCGTCAGATGCAAAAAGAGGCGCGCGCTGTGCTGGGCGAGCTGAAAATTGACATCGACCCAAACCAGGTCGTGGGGGATCTGCCCGTATCCAAGCAGCAGATGGTGGAGATCGCCAAGGCGCTCTCGACCAACGCCAAGGTGCTGATCATGGACGAGCCCACCTCCTCACTCACCACGCGAGAGATCGATGACCTGTTCCGCATCATCCATGATCTCAAGGCCAAGGGCTGCGGGATCGTATATATCTCGCACAGGCTGGAGGAGCTGCAATATATCGTCGATCGCGTGACCATCATGCGCGACGGACAATACATCACCACCGTGCCGTTCAAGGACACCAACATGGACGAGATCATCGCCAACATGGTCGGGCGCGAGATCAAAGAAAAATTCCCGACCGTGCAATGCGAGCGCGGGAAAAAGGTGTTTGAGGTCAAGAATCTCAACGCCGGGCGCATGGTGCGCGACATCAATTTTGAACTCTATGAGGGAGAGATCGTGGGCTTCGCCGGGCTGATGGGCGCCGGACGCACCGAGACCACGCGCGCCATCTTCGGTGTGGATCCCAAGCAGACCGGCCAGATCTTCCTGGACGGCAGAGAGATCCGCATCAGCAAGGTGCAGGATTCGATCAAGGCGGGCATCGTGCTGGCGCCTGAAGACAGGAAAAAGGACGGGCTGTGTACGCAGCTGTCCATCCGCGAGAACATCGCGCTGCCCAATCTGGATATCGTGTGCGACAAACTGGGCGTTATCCGCAATGCGCGCGAGACCGAGATGTGCGGCAAGGCCGTGGATTCCCTGCGCATCAAGACCCCCGGGCTGGAGGTGGACGCGGCGACGCTGTCGGGCGGCAACCAGCAGAAGGTGGTCGTGGGCAAGTGGCTGGCGCGCGATTCGAAAGTGGTCATGTTTGACGAACCCACGCGCGGCATCGACGTGGCCGCCAAGGTTGAAATATACCATCTGATGAACAAGCTCAAGCAGCAGGGCATCGCGGTCATGTTCGTATCCAGCGAAATGCAGGAGGTGCTGGGCGTAGCGGATCGCATCATCGTGATGTGCGATGGCCGCATTACCGGCGAGGTGATGGCCAAGGACGCTACGCAGGAGGGCATCCTGCGCATGGCCACTCGGTTTGAATCCAAGGTCGCCGCTGGCAACCATTAGGGAAAGACCCCTAGGGAGGTCTCAGCGTGTTGACGACCGTCAGCATGCTTGTAAGGAGGAAGTTGCATGGAATCTAGCAAAAGGAGTCCCGCTCGCAGCCTGTTTGACATTCGCGGCATGAGCTCCGCCGTGATCGCGTTTACGGCGTTGATCGTGATCTATGTGGGCTTTGGTCTGGCAGAACCCACGGTGTTCTCCTCGACCAACAACCTGAACCTGCTGCGCTCGATGTCCAAATATTTGCTCATCGGCGTGGGTCAGAGCTATCTGCTGATCACGGGCAACATCGATCTGTCGATCGGTTCGGTGGTCGGCATGAGCGCCATGATCTCGGGCACGTTGATGACGCGTGGGGTGCCGGTCATTCCGGCGATCCTGGTGACGCTCGCGTGCTGCCTGGTGGTCGGGCTGATCAATGGTCTTCTGGTGGGCAAATTCCGCTTGCCGCCCTTCATCGCCACGCTGGGCACGATGTTTGGCGCGCGCGGCATCGCG
>JAJDGF010000119.1 GCA_030265545.1 Eubacteriales bacterium OttesenSCG-928-N13 | reverse complement strand
AATGTGGCAATCAACGCGCTGCGGTTGTGGCCATATTGGCGGGAGGAGGGGATCAGTTCCTCGATGGAGATATAGATCATGATGCCCGATATGCCCGAGAACACCGCTGCCAGCACGGTGCTGTTGACGAACGGTCTGAGCACCAAAAACGCCAGCAGCGCGCCGATCGGCTCCGCGATACCCGAATATAGCGTGTACAAAAACGCCTTCTTTCGGCTGCCTGTCGCGAAATAGACCGGCATGGCCACCGAGATGCCCTCCGGGATGTTGTGCAGCGCAATTGCGATCGCGATCGAGATGCCCATCGTCAGGTCCTCATATCCCGCCATGAATGTGGCAATGCCCTCCGGGAAATTGTGCAGCCCGATCGCCAGCATGGACACCAGACCCACGCGGAACAGATCCTTGTGGGGCGCGGCGCCGGTGCCCGCGTCATAGGGATCGTGCGGCACGAGCATATCCAGCAGGAACGCCACCACAATGCCCAGCGCCAGGAACGCCACCGACAGCAGCACCGCCTGGCGCTCACCCATGCTCTGCTGAAACAGCGCGAGCGCGGTTGGGTATAGATCGATCGTGGAGACCGATATCATGATGCCCGCCGCGAAACCCAGCGAGATGGAGATCAGCCTGAGGTTCTTGCCGCGCGTGAACAGCGTGATGACCGCGCCCAGCAGCGTGGACAATCCCGCCAGCAGCGCCAGTAACAGTGCTTGCCATGCCCTAACATCCATGGTTTGTTCCCCCTAACCGCGCGCCAAACGCGCCCTTGTCTAACGACGACACCGTTTTCCTCGGATGGGCAACGACGACGGATTTTCTTATGAAGCAATGCTTCGCGGCCAGAAATCCCGCAAGGAAGTGCCCGTTTTTTGGGCACTCCTCCCCCGCCGCCCGTGTCGCCGGATGCGGTATCATATGGAGGACTCGCGCCCTCCATGCCTCCCGAAGAAGGGTATCGACAGTCTTAGTGCCTTGACAAATGCATTATAGCTCGGATACAAAATCCCCGATGCGCTTCATGGCCTCGATGATCTTGTCGGTTGCGGTTGCATAACTCACGCGGATGTGTCCCTCGCCCAGCGCGCCAAATGCATCGCCCGGCACGGTCGCCACCTTCTTGGCATCCAGCAGCCGCTTGCAGAATTCCTGCGAGTTCATCCCGGTGGATCGGATCGATGGGAATGCATAGAATGCACCCAGCGGTTCAAAGCAACTGAGCCCCATCTGGTTGAACGCATCCACCACGATGCGCCGCCTGCGGTCATAGGTGCGCACCATCTGCGCCACGTCCGCATAGTGATTCTCTTTCCCGGCCTCGAGCGCCTCCAGCGCGGCATACTGCCCGGCGGTTGGCGCGCACAGCATGGTATATTGATGGATCTTGACCATCACATCCATCAGCTGCTTGGGTCCGCACGCGAAGCCCATGCGCCAGCCCGTCATCGCAAACGCCTTCGAGAAGCCGTTCAGCGTGATCGTGCGCTCCCACATGCCAGGGATCGAAGCGAAGCTGACGTGCGTCTGCTCGCCATAGGTCAGCTCGGCATAGATCTCGTCCGAAATCACGATGATGTTCGTGCCCCGCAGCACATCCGCGATGGCCTCCAGATCCGCGCGGCTCATCACGCCGCCGGTCGGGTTGTTCGGATAGGGCAAAATGATCGCCTTGGTCTTGGGGGTGATGGCAGCGCGCAGCGCCTCGGGCGTAAGCTTGAACTGGTTCTCGGCGCTGGTCGGGAGCGTCACGCAGGTGCCGCCCGAAAACACGATCCCGGGCACATAGGAGACGTAGGTCGGGTCGGGCGCGAGCACCTCATCCCCCGGCTCCACCAGCGCGCGCAGCGCCAGATCGATTCCCTCGCTGGCGCCCACGGTGACCAGCACCTCGCAGGTCGGATCATACTCCACGCCGAAGCGGTGCAGCTGATAATCGGCGATTGCGCGCCGCAGCTCAATCAGGCCCCAATTGCTGGTATAGTGGGTGTGACCCTGGCGCAGCGAGAAGATCGCGGCATCATTGTATCTCCATGGGGTGGTGAAATCCGGCTCCCCCACGCCCAGCGAAATGGCGTCCTTCATTTCGCTCACAATATCAAAAAACTTGCGAATGCCGGACGGCGGCACATCTGCGATGCGGCGGCAGACCAGCTGATCATAGTTCATCATGGGCTCACCGCCAATCGGTTATCGTCCTGACCACCCTCCAAGATCACGCCGTTCAGTTTATACTTTTTCAGCACGAAATGGGTGGCGGTGGAATTCACATTTTCCAGCGTGGACAGCTTCTCGGCCACGAACAGCGCCAGCTGCTTCATGGTGCGGCCGCGAATCAGCACCATCAGATCATACGCGCCCGACATCAGATACACGGACGAGACCTCTTCAAATCGATAAATCTGCTCTGCGATCGCATCAAAGCCCTCGCCGCGCTGGGGCGTGACGCGCACCTCGATCAAGGCCTCGACCTCGTCGCGCGAAACCAGATCCCAGTTGATCGTGGCGGGATAGTTCACGATGATTCGGCGCTGTTCCATATCGGCAATGGCAGCTGTGACGTCCGCCTCGGTGCTACCCACCATCAGCGCAATGCGATCGTGCGCCGTGCGCGCATCGCTCATAAGCACCTCGAGTATGCTCAGTTCAAAATCGGTAATCATTGCTTCATGCCCCTTTCTTATCGCAAGACCGTCATTGGCTACTCTGCCCCATCAGCTCCAATATGTCCCAAATGCGCTGCAAATCATCCGCATTATAATAATGAAGCACCAGCCGCCCCTTGTCCGAATCGCCCTCCAGCCGCACGCGCGTGCCAAACACGCCCTCCGCCATGCGCTCCAGCTGCTGCTGCGCGGGATCACGGCGGGAGATGGTCGGTGCCATGGGCTGATCCTCGCCCGGCAATTCCTTGACCAGCTTCTCCAGCTGCCGCACGGACAAGCCCTGATTCGCGGCATGCTCAGCCAGCTTCAATTGCATGGCCGGGTCCTCCAGCGGCACCAGCGTGCGCGCATGCCCGGCGCTCAGCCTGCCCAAAATGAGCATCTGCTGGATCTCCTTGGGCAACGCGAGCAGCCGCAGCAGGTTGGCGACCGCCGGCCTGCTCATGCCCAGCCGCTCGGCCGCGGCCTCCTGGGTATAGCCGCACTGCTCCATCAAATTCTTCACGCCCGCAGCCTGCTCGATCGGGTTCAGATCGTCCCGCTGCAGGTTCTCAATCAGCGCCACTTCCAGCCGCTGCACCTCGTCCCAATCGCGCACGATGGCGGGCATCTCACTGAGCCCCGCCAGCCGCGCGGCACGCCAGCGCCGCTCCCCCGCGATGATTTGAAAGCGCTTGCCGCTCTGCTTCACAATGATGGGCTGAATCACGCCCACGCTCTTGATCGAATCGGCCAGCTGTTTGAGCGCATCCTCATCGAATCGGCGACGGGGCTGCTCTCGGTTGGGATCGATCAAGCCAAGCTTGATGCTGCGCACGCGATCGACATCCTGCGGCTGCACATCCTGCGCCGCATTCGTGGACTCATTGCCCAGCAACGCATCCAGACCCCGCCCCAGCCCATGTTTGATTGGCTTTGCCATGTATCTTGCACCTACCCTTTACCAGTCTTCGCCCTCATCCCGATCGATCAGCTCCGCCGCCAGCGCCTGATAGGCCAGCGCGCCCTGGCAACGCGGATCATACAGATGGATGGGCAGCCCATAGCTGGGCGCTTCGCTCAGCCGCACGTTCCTCGGAATGACCGTGGCAAACACACGATCCTTGAAATATTTCTTGACCTCCTGCACCACCTGAATGCCAAGATTGGTGCGTCCGTCCAGCATGGTCAGCACCACGCCCTCGATATCCAAATCCGGGTTGAGACGCTTTCGGATCAGGTTCAGCGTATTCATCAGCTGCCCCACGCCCTCAAGCGCATAATATTCGCACTGAATGGGCACCAGCACACTGTCGGCGGCGGTCAGCGCGTTCAGCGTCAACAGCCCCAGCGAGGGCGGGCAGTCCATCAGCAGATAATCATAATCGGGACGCAGCGCGTCCAGCGCCTGCTTGAGCAGTTGCTCGCGATTGGGGATGTCCACCAGCTCAATCTCCGCGCCCGCCAGTGAAATCGTGCTGGGCAGCAAATCCAGCGTGCCATGACCGGTGTGGATCACCGCATCCTTCGGCTCCACGTCCCCGATCAGCACATCATAGATGGAATGCGCACCCTTGCCGCTCTGCCCCAGCCCGCTGGTGGCGTTGCCCTGCGGATCAATATCGATCAGCAGCACACGCTTGCCCGCGTCCGCCAGGCAGGCGCTCAGGTTCACGGAGGTCGTGGTCTTGCCCACGCCGCCCTTTTGGTTTGCCACCGCGATGATCCTAGGCAATGTGTGTTCCTCCCGCATGCAGATGTAGACCATCATTATAATGGATTTTTCCCCACAGCACAACCGCAAATGCGTTGTGTTTTGTGATATAATATCTTCAAAGCGGGGTGATACAAATGGGCAGCCATGTGCTGGGGATAGACATCGGCGGCACGTCGGTGAAGCTGGGCATCGTGCAGGATGGACAGGAGATCGTCTGGCGCAAGCAGATTGCGTTCGTCAAGGGCGATGCGGATCAGATGCTTTCACGCATCGCGCAGGCCGCCTCCGAAGGGATCAAGCAATATCACGTCTCGCACGTGGGCGTATCGGTCGCGGGCAAGGTGAGCCCAAAGCGGGGCACCACGCAGGCGGACAACCTGGGCTGGATGGATGTACCCGTGCGCCATATATTAAGGAAGAAACTCTCTCTGCCTGTCTGGATGGAGAACGACGCGCAATGCGCCATGCTGGCCGAATGGCGCAGCGGCGCATGCCAAGGCGTGAGCAATGTGGCCTATCTGACCTACGGCACGGGCATCGGCGGCGGCATGATCATTCAGGGCAAGCCCTATCGCGGGCGCTCGCATTCGGGCGGCGAATTTGGACATGTCATCACGCACGGCGGTGCCAATGCGCGCCGCTGCACCTGCGGGCATCGCGGCTGCTATGAAACCTATGCATCCACCACTGCGCTCAAGCGCATGATGGGCAACAAATACAGCGTACGCCAGATCGTGGACGGCGCCAAGGCGGGCAAGCCCTTGTTTGTCAAGGCATTCGACGCATATATGGATGAGTTGGTACTGGGGCTGGTGTCCGTGATGGCGGTGCTGTCGCCCGAGATGCTGGTGCTGGGCGGCGGGCTGAGCAATGCGGGCGATTTCTTCCTGGATTCGGTGCATGCACACATGGCGCATCTGGAGGACTGGCTCATGCGTCCCACGCAGGTCGTGCTCGCGAAATATGGAAATGATGCCGGCATGTTGGGCGCGGCCGCCATGGCTGATCTACACTTTCGCCAATCATAACAATTTATTCGGCAATGTTTTTCAGCCGCGGATCGCATGATCTGCGGCGTTTTTCGCCATATATGGGATAAAGAGAGGCGCAAAACACGATATGTTGTGGATATTCCTCCATTTGATGCGATTCTC
>JAJDGF010000011.1 GCA_030265545.1 Eubacteriales bacterium OttesenSCG-928-N13 | reverse complement strand
GTCCCCCTGTTTTATTTCAGGTTCTCCGGGTTCAAGCAGTGCAGATATTCGGGTACGAACAGCCCGTCCTTTCGGATCAGTTCGTCATCGAACCACATCTCGCCCCCGCCATATTCGGGCGTCTGGATGCACACCAGATCCCAATGGTTGGCCGACTGGTTGCCGTTGTTGCACTCGTCATAGCACTGACCGGGCGTGAAATGGAAGCTGCCCGCCACCTTCTCATCAAACAGCGTGTCTTTCATCACGGTGGTGATGAACGGATTCACGCCGATCGCGAATTCGCCCACGTAGCGCGCGCCCTCGTCCACATCCAGCACATGGTTGATGCGCTCGGTGTCGTTGGCGGTGGCTTCGATGATCTTGCCGTTTTCAAATACGAAGCGGATGTTTTCGAAGGTGAAACCCTCATAGACGGATGGCGTGTTGTAGCTGAGCGTGCCATTCACCGAATCGCGCACCGGGGCGGAGAACACCTCGCCATCCGGGATATTCAGCGCGCCATCGCACTTGATGGCGGGCAGGTTCTTGATGGAGAAGCGCAGGTCAGTGCCCTGTCCGATGATGTGCACCTTGTCGGTTCTCTCCATGCGCTCGACCAGCGCGTCCATGGCGCCAGACATCTTTTGATAGTCCAGGCAGCACACGTTGAAATAATAGTCCTCGAATGCCTCGGTGGACATGCCCGCCAGCTGCGACATGCCGGGAGAGGGGTATCTCAGCACGCACCAGCGTTTCTTGAGACGGATCTCGTCATGCACTGGTTTCCAGATCAATGTGGAATGCAGCTTGTGCTGCACGGACGGCACATCGCTCATCTCGTACTTGTTCTCGCCCGAGCGGATGCACAGATAGCAGTTCATTTGTTGCATCAGCCTGGCCTCAAAATCGGCCTGCATGTGCGCCTGCTGCTCGGTCATCTGCATCAGCAGCGCGCGCTCGGTGGCGGCATCCTTGATCCAGACGAACGGCATGCCCCCCACCTGATAGGCCTCCTCCACCAGAGCTGTGATCAGATCCTTTTCATAGCCATAGTTCTCAATCAGCAGCGATTCGCCCCGCTGCAGCTTCACGGAATGATGAATTAGGTTGTGCGCCAGTTTGGCAACGCGTGGATCTCTCATAAATCATGTTGCTCCTTTTATCATAATGCGCTGCCCCTATTATATACCCGGATCGGCGCGATCGCAATGGTTTTCGATTTGGGTGGGCAGGAGGTTGCGAAATCAACATTGCCACATTATAATAGATCCATACATCGAAAGATATGAGGATGCGCTGTGGAATACTTGTGGTATGTCATTGCTGCGCTGGGCGCGGGCATCGGCACGGGGCTGGCAGGGCTATCCGCGGCCACGGTGATGGTGCCGATTCTGATCGTGCTATGCCCGTCATTCGCAGGCGAGGCGGGGGCCTATCAGGCCACGGCCATCGCGCTGGCATCTGACATCCTGGGCTCGGCAGTCACCTCCTCCATCTATATCAAGCACAAGAACATCGACCTCAAGCGTGCGCGACTGATGATGGTCTGCATCCTTAGCATGTGCATCGCGGGCAGCGTCGCGGCCTGGTATGTGGGCAATGTGGTGCTGGGCGGATTCTCGCTGTTTTTGACGCTGGGCATCGGCATTCGCTTTCTGATCAAGCCGGACACCCAGCGCAAGGAGACGGTCGAAAGCGGCGCAAAACTGGATGCGAAGGCGATCGCCATTTCGCTGTTCTTTGGGCTGACGATCGGGTTTGGCACCGGATTTGTTGGCTCGGGCGGCGGCATGATGATGCTGGTTGTTTTCACGGCGTTCCTGGGCATGCGGCTCAAGCCAGCTGTGGGCACCAGCACATTCATCATGACATTCACCGCGCTGATCGCGTCGGTCAGCCATATCCTGATTGAACCCTCGATTGTGCTTGAGAGATGGGACGCACTGATCATCTGCATCGTGGTGGCGACGCTCGGGTCGATGGTGTCTGCACGGTTCGCGAACCGCGTCATGAGCAGGACGGTCGGGCTGGTCACGGGCGTGGTACTGACCGTGCTTGGCGCGGCGATGCTGCTGCTGAACTATTGGGATGTGATTTCGCGCTATGTGCCGCTGATGGAGACGATGCGCACGTTTGGCGTATATCTATTGTTCATCATTTCGGCGGCGGTGGCGCTGCTGGTGATCCATTTCACGCTTCGCCTGCCGCGGGAACTATTCCGCAAGATGCTGCATATTCTGGCGCTGTTCTCGGGCGTGGTGCTGATGAGAATCACGAGCGATTGGCGCGCGGCTTCGCTGTCGGCGCTGCTGTTTGCGGCACTTGTGTATCCTGCATTGAAGCTGCTGGAACGCTGGGAGGGCTACGCGAATCTGTTTGTGCAGCGCAGGCCGGGCGAGGTGAAGACCAGCTTGCTGCTGCTGTTTGTGATGTTTGCGCTGCTGATCGCGGTCTGCTGGGGATGGCTCGACATGCCCTATCTGGCCACCGCATCGATCCTGATGTGGGGGCTGGGGGATGCCGCGGCGGCGCTGGTCGGGAAGCGGTTCGGCAAGCACCATATCGGGCTTCGCATCGCCGATCACCACAAGACCTGGGAGGGCAGCTGCGCAATGGCGCTGGTTGCGTTCGTCGTGGGCGCGATTGTGCTGATCCTGTCCGCACCGTATCCCGCATGGGCAGCGCTGCTGATGGCGCTGGTTTCGGGGATCGCGGCGGCGTTCGTTGAGATGATCACACGCAACGGCCATGACACGGTGACCGTGCCGATCGCCGTGGCGGCGCTGATGTATCTGCTGATGATGCTGTTTTGACCTTGAAATGACACTTTCATCAGGCGCACTTTTGTGATATGATAGGGAAACCACAAATGAGAAACCGGGGGGAATGGCACATGGCGCTGAGCGCATTTTCGGATCGATTCGCGGCCTATGACAGCACGCCGGTGGAGAATTTGTTTCTGCTGGAGTACATGCCGCATGCCCCGGGCGACTATGTGCGCGTGTATCTGTATGGCCTGATGCAGTGCCATCATCCGGATGCGGATGCCAGCCTGGAGGGCATGGCGCGCGTGCTCAATTTGAAGCCGGAGCAGGTGCTGCAGGCGTTTCGCTATTGGGAACAGAAGGGGCTGGTGGTGGGTCTGAGCGACCAGCCGCCCCGCTTTGAATATTTGAGTGTGAGATCCGCGATGATGGCAGAGCGGCGCGAGGACACGGGCGACGTCTATCAATACCGCGATTTCAACAACAAGCTGCAATCCCTGCTGGGGCTGCTGCATCCGCAACAGTTCCAAAAGGCGATGGAATGGGTGGAGGATCTGAAGCTGCCCGCGGATGTCGTGCTGCTGATGGTGCGCGAGAAGCTGGCCGAGCTGACCGAAGGCGGCGCGCGCAAGCGGTCGCTGCCCTATCTGTTCAAGGCGTTTGATCAGCAGGCGCTCATGTTTGCAGAGCACAAGATTTTCACCATCGAGAAGGCCGAGCGGGAGCTTTCGCGCGGCAGGCCCGCGTATAAGCTTGCGGTGAAGGTGCTGGATTATCTGTCCCTTCGGCGCAGTCCCACGGCGGCCGAGGTGGAATTGGCCGAGAAATGGCTGGGCGAATGGCAGCTGAATGAGAAGGCCGTGATGGCCGCGTTGAAGCAGACTGCTTCCAGCGCGAACCCGTCGTTTGCGTACTTGGATCGAATCCTGATGCGTCATCGTGGAACAGCGGTTGGCGCAGATGTTGGTGCGCGCATTGAGCAGGATGCGCAGCTGCATGAGGCGCTCAAGCAGCTGTTGAATGAACTGGGCTCGGGCAGCCGCGTGCCCAGCGAGGATCAAAAGCGGGCGTATCTGGGCTGGCTGGAGCAGGGCTTTGAGCCGGAGGTGCTGGTGCGTGCGGCGGTGCGCTGCAACCGCAGCGGGCGGCGCTCGTTTGACCAATTGGAACTGGAGCTGATCCGCTGGCATGAGCTGGGGATCACCACGATCCAAAAGACCGAAGAATATAATAAGTCGCGCGACGAACTGCGCCGTCAGGTGAGCGAGGTGTTCAATAGAGCGGGCATCGATAGGCGGCCCACCGAATCCGATCTGGATCAGCTCAAGGACTGGCTGCATGCAGCGCCGATGGAGCTGGTGCTGTTCGCCGCCGAGTGCGCGCATGGGCTTAAGCTGCCGCAGCGTTCCATGCAGAAGAATCTGCGAGAATGGGCGAGCAAGGGCATCACCGATGTGGAGCTGGCGCGCCAGGAGAAGGCGAGCCGCACGGGCGCACAGCATAAGCCTGCCAAACCCAAGGAACCCAAGCAGGCGGACTATCAGCAGCGCAATTATCAGAATGACTTTTTTGAGGACTTCTTCACCAATCCGCAGAAGCCAACGGAGGATCAGACCAAATGATGCACAAGATCGATGCAGAGCTCCGGCATGAATATGCGCGGCAGCGCGAGCAGAACGAACGCGAGCGTGAGCAGCGCTATCAGCAGGCCATTGCGCGCGATCCTTCGATTAAGGCGCTGCAGGATGGGCTGCAAACGCGGCTATTCTCTGATTCGCGCGCGCTGTTGAACCCGGCCAGTGATTCGCAAAAGATGATGGACACGCTTCGGCAGGATGTGGCGCGTGTGCATCGTGAGATCGCGCAGAAGCTGAACGCGATTGGCATGAACGCGGATGATCTGACGGTGAAGCATCGTTGCGAGGCATGCAAGGACACTGGGTATGTGGGCGAACTGGGCGAGCGCATGTGCGATTGTTATCGTGTGCGGCGCTTGAATATGATGCGGGAGCAGGCGGGTCTCAGCTGTGGCGATGGGCAGCGGTTTGAGACGTTTGATGTGGATGTGTTTTCGGACGCAAAGCAGCGGGATGAGGCGCTGTTTGCGAAATCTCTGTGCCAGAATTATGTGGATCAGATCCAGACGGGCAGCAAATTGAACCTGGTGCTGATGGGCGAGAGCGGGCTGGGCAAGACATTCTTGCTGAACTGCGTGGCCGATCGTGCGATTGCACAGGGCATCCCCGCCATGCCGATCAGCGCGTTCCATATGCTGTCCGCGATGCGCGAATACCATTTCGGGCAGAACGGCGGTGACTCGCTGCTGAATCAGTTGATCGAATGCGAGCTGCTGTTGATCGATGATTTGGGCACCGAGCCGATGCTCAGAAACATCACGGTGGAGTATCTGTTCATGCTGCTCAATGAGCGCATAAACCACCGCCGCCACACGGTGGTCGCCACCAATCTGAGCCCCAACGAGCTGATGGAGCGATACAATGAACGCGTGGTTTCGCGCCTAATGGATCGCACGGCGGGCGAGCTGATTCGGCTGAGCGGGAAGGATCTGAGGTTCCGCACATGAGCCGGGACGCATCTGTGCAGGACGCGATATTTGCGCATCTGACGGGGCTTGGGATCGCGTATGATTTGGTGCAGCATCCGCCCGTTCAAACGATTGAGGACTGCGCCTGGGCGGAGCATACATTGGACGCCGTGGTGCCCAAGAATCTGTTCCTCACCCCGCGCAACAAGAGCGCCTATTTTCTGTGTATCACCAGGCCGGATGCGATATTTCGCACCGCGGATGTGAGCAAACAGGCGGGTTCCTCGCGGCTCAGCTTCGGCGAGGAGCAGCCGCTCATAGAGATGCTGCGCACCTACCCGGGCGCGATCAGCCCGATGGGTTTGATCTTCCCGGAGGCGAGCAAGATGCATCTGCTGATCGATCGACAGCTGCGCACCATGCCCAGGCTGGCATTTCATCCCAATGATAGCGCACAGACGCTTGCGATGGCAGGAGAGGATTTCTTCGATGTATTTCTGCCGTCTACTGCGCATGAAGTGAACTGGATCGATATATAAAAATGCTTGAAATCGCGAAGATTTCAAGCATTTCTGCTATAGTTTGGCCTTCAACTTCTCGGCTTGTTCACGATACCTGCGCATGTTGATCGCGAACAGCTCGCCATTGCTGGGCGGGGTATAGGTGATCGCATTCGCGCCCGCATCGATCGTCTCGGAGATGGATTCCTCGGTCGGCCCGCCGGTCGCGATGATCGGGATATTGGGGTATTTCTCGCGGATCCCTCGCACGATATTGGGTGTCTTGCCCGCGCCCGATACGTTGATGATGTCGGCGCCTGCCTCCAGCCGCCCCTCCACATCCGCGTATTCGGACACCACTGTGACCACGATCGGAATGTCAATCGTGCGCTTTAACTCCGTGATGATATCGTTCTCGGTTGGCGCATTCACGACCACACCAAACGCGCCCTCAAATTCGGCATTCTGCGCCAGCGCCACCACGCGCGGCCCTCTGGTCACGCCGCCGCCCACGCCCACAAAGATCGGCATATCGGCCGCCGCCATCAGCCCATGGGTGATGGCTGGCTGTGGGGTGAAGGGATAGACCGCGATGATCGCATCCGCGTTGATGTTGCGGATGATCGCCACATCGGTGGTGAACGCCAGCGACTTGATCCGCCGCCCAAAGATGCGGATGCCGCTGGCCTTGGAGATGCACTGGGGCACCAGAACCATGTGGTTTCTCAAATTTCCATCAAAACTGGGTACGAACTTGCCTTCGCCCATATCCATCATACCTCGCTCCTTCCTATCGTCGATTTGATTGTCTCACACAATCATGACACCATCTTTGCCCAAATCGCAAGATCAATTGACAGTTTGTCGGCGCATTTGCCGCAAAGCGCATCTTGGCGCACAGTCGCAATCGCCCAGATCTATCGCTCATTTGCCGCAGTGCGCATCTTGGCTCGCAACGGCAACCGCCCGACGTTATAGCCCCGTGTGCCGCAGAAAGTCAACAATCTCTGGGTGGTTCAGCGGCAGTACGCGCGCTGCGAGCGCATCCGCGTCCATCGGAGAACCTTCGAGCGCTGTCTCGAGCGACGGTTTCAGCCGCTCATCCATCGCGTCCGTGAACACCTGCACATGGCGCATGATGCCGTTTTCCAGTCGGAAGCTCAGCTCCAGCCCGCCCCAATCGAACCGATGGTACAGGTTCACCTCACCCTGCGGCGATGCGCCATAATTCCAGTCCCAGCTTTGATAGTGCGCAATCCGCGCACGAAGCCCGTCCAATTCATGTTTGGCTTGATCGAGGGGAATCGTTTCGGCTGTGCCGTATTCCGCCTGAAAGGCAGTGATCAGCGCATCCCGCATCGAATCGATGGTCACGCTGCCCATATCGGACAGGTTTACCACCCGCGCGGGCACCGACTTCACGCCCTTGGCCTGCATCTTTTTGGGATCGACATTCAGATAGCGTCCGATTCGATCCATGTCCACATCCACCAGCAGCGTGCCATGATGCAGCGCGCTGTGCTTCATCAAACGAAACGCGTTGCCCGAGAACTTGCGCCCGCCCACGGTCAGGTCGTTGCGGCCACTCTTCTCGGCATTGATGCCCAGCGACTGCACCGCGCCCAGCACCACGCGCAGCTGCCTGTCCACGTCATAATCGTCCTTGGGCACAACGAACGAAAAATTCAGATTTCCCATATCATGATACACCGCGCCCCCGCCCGAGCTGCGCCGTGCCAGCGTGCCGCCCTCATCGCGCAGTCGCTCGATGTGGCATTCGCGCCAGGCGTTCTGGCCGGCGCCGATCACCACCGTGTGCCGATTCTGCCACAGAAACAGAAGCGCCTGCCCCGCTGGCAGCTGGGTTAAGAGTGCATCCTCCAGCGCCAGATTGTGGTGCGGGTCGGTCTGATCGGAGAGCAAAATGCGGGCGTGTGTGATCATGCGTCTATCCTCATAAGCAGTATTGGATCAGCGCCATATAGGCCGGGATGAATATCAGCGAGCACAGCGTGGTCAGCGCGATGCCCCCAGCAGCGTATTCCGCGTCCGAGCCGCATTCACCCGCCACGATCGGGGTCTGGGACATCACGGGCATGGCTGCCTGAATCAGCAGCGCGTTGCGCATCAGCGCGGGCATCGGGATGAACAGACTGGTCAGCAGAAGCAGCAGCGGCGCTACCAGGAACCGTCCACCCAGGATCAGCGCATAGCCCTTGTGCCAGCGGAACCTGCCCGATTTGAACATGTCCAGCAGCAGGATCCCGGTGTAGATCATCGAGAGCGGCGTGACCAGATCGCCCACGTATCCGGCGGCATCCAGAATGAATGTGGGCATCCGAAGCCCGAGCAGCACCAGCAGGCAGCAGCCGATGAAGGTGATCAGCGGCAGAGGCAGCAGCTTTTTCAACGCGCCCGGCTGCTTGAGGGAGAACTTGCTCCCACCATCCGCAGCCATCATCGCGTGGCCGACCGACCAGAATAGCACCGTGTTCGCGATATAATACAGCAGTGTATAGGGCGCCACGCCCTCCCCGAACAACGCCACGGAAACCGGCAGTCCGATGAACACCGAATTGCTGAACATGAACATACAACAAAACACGCCCCGCCGTCCCTTCGGGATGCGCGCGATGCGGCTGATCAATATCGCCACGCCCAGCGTGAGCAGCAACGACACGAATGGCGCCAGGATGCCCGGGGCGCTCTCAATCAGGCTTTCGCGGGTGTACTGGGTGAACAGCTTGTGGATGATCATCGCGGGCAGCGCCACGCGCGTGACCAGCTTGCTCAGCAGCGCGGTATGCTCCCGCTTGATCCAGCCGATATGAGAGAGCAGCATGCCCAGGCCGATCATCACAAAGATGGTCAGCACCACGTATACCGCCCGCAATACCTCTTGCATCATTCCTCCATCTGCAGCGCGCGATTGACGGCGCTCAGCACGCCCTTGATGGACGCGATGCTGACGTTGGATTCCACACCCACGCCAAAGAATGTCTTGTCGTTATATCTGAGCTCGATGTAGGCCACGGCCTTGGCATCCGAGCCCTTGCCGATGGCATGCTCGTGATAGGACACAAATTCGAACCCATCGATGTGCGCCTCATGCATCGCGCTAAAGAACGCATCGATCGGGCCGTTGCCCTCGCCGCGCAGCGTGTATTCGCGGGTGCGGTAGCCGATCAGGCCGGTGAATTTGACGATGGACTGGCCGTTCTGACCGCTCTCCACGATGTCATGCCGCATCAGGTGGTAGGGTACCTGCACATCGCAGTAGGACGAGATGAACAGCCGCAATAGCTGCTCTGCGCTCAGCTCCTGACCCAGGCGGTCGGCCTCGCGCTGCACGATCGTGCCAAACTCGGGGTGCATCGTGCGCGGCAGGTTGTAGCCGAACTGGCTGTGCAGCACATAGGCCGCACCGCCCTTGCCGCTCTGGCTGTTGATGCGGATGATCGGCTCATACATGCGACCTAAATCTGCCGGATCGATCGGCAGATAGGGCACCTGCCAATGCTCCGGATGATGCTGCTCGCGATGATCGAGCGCCTTTTTGATCGCGTCCTGGTGCGAGCCGGAAAACGCCGTGAACACCAGCTCTCCCGAATAGGGTTGGCGCTCATGAATGCGCATTCTGGTGGATCGCTCATAGACGCGTTTGAGGTCATTCAGCTGGCTGAAATCAAGCCCTGGATCGATCCCCTGCGTGAACAGATTCAGTGCCACAATCACCAGATCCAGATTGCCCGTGCGTTCACCGTTGCCAAAGAGCGTGCCCTCCAGCCGCTGTGCACCCGCCAGCATGGCCAGCTCGGCATCGGCCACGCCCGTTCCGCGGTCGTTGTGCGGATGGCAGGAGATGATCGCGCGCTCGCGATTGGGCAGCTGGCGGATAAAGTATTCGATCTGATCGGCATAGTCGTTCGGGGTGGACATCTGCACCGTTGACGGCAGATTCAATATCACCGGGCGCTCGGTCGTGGCGCCCAACGCATCCAGCACCTGCTCGCACACAGAAAGCGCGAAGTCCATCTCGCTGCCCGAGAACATCTCGGGGGAATACTCGATCGTCAGGTCTTTGCCGCCGTCCGGCCGCGCATCGGCCAGCTCGCGGATCTTGGTCGCACCGCGCACCGCCATGTCCAGCACACCCTGCTTGTCCGTGTGAAACACCAGCTCGCGAAACACGGGCGAGATGTTGTTGTACAGGTGCACGATCGCGCGCTCGCAGCCCTCAAGCGCCTCAAACGTGCGCTCAATCAGGTGATCGCGCGCGGGGGTGAGCACCTGGATGGTCACGTCATCCGGGATGCGGTTTTCTTCGATCAGCGTGCGCACCACCTGAAATTCCACCTCGGACGCGGACGGAAAGCCCACCTCGATCTGCTTGAACCCAAAGCCCACCAATGCATCAAACAGCATCAGCTTTTCTTCGAGATTCATCGGCTCGGGCAGCGCCTGATTGCCGTCCCTCAGATCCACCGAGCACCAGATGGGCGGCTTGGTGATACGATTGGACGGCCAGCGCCGATCGGGCAAGCGGATCGGCTCAAACGGCAAATATTTCTTGTGGTTGGCGTGCATAGCACCCTCCTGAGGCATAATATCGGGTTCACCGCTCCGGCCGGCATGTGCCACGGGAGCAGGAACCCGATTGTTGTGTGATTTAGAAATCGAGGCGCTCCTCGATGTACTCTGCGAGATCATCGATGGCAACCAGCTCCTGCTCCATGCTGTCGCGATGGCGCACGGTCACCTTGCCGGTGGTCTCGGTATCAAAATCGACGCAGATGCAGAACGGCGTGCCGATCTCATCCTGGCGGCGATAGCGCTTGCCGATGGAGCCGGTCTCGTCATATTCGACGCGGAATTTCTTGGCCAGCTTGGCATAGAGCGCCTTGGCCTGATCGCCCAGCTTGTTCTTTTGCAGCGGCATCACGGCCACCTTGATGGGCGCGAGCGCCGGATGCAGATGCAGCACAATGCGGCTGTCGCCGCCATCCAGCTCCTGCTCCTCATAGGAATCGCTCAGGAACGCCAGCACCAGTCGATCCACGCCCACCGAGGGCTCCACGCAGTAGGGCAGGTATTTTTCGTTCGTGATCGGATCCATGTATTCCATGGATTCGCCCGAATGCTCCTGATGCTGCTTTAGATCGTAATCGGTGCGGTCGGCCACGCCCCACAGCTCGCCCCAGCCGAACGGGAATTGATACTCGAAATCGGTGGTCGCCTTGGAATAAAACGCCAGCTCATCCGGATCATGATCGCGCAAGCGCAGATTCGATTCGGTCAGACCCATGCTGAGCAGCCAATCGCGGCAGAACGCGCGCCAATACTCGAACCATTCCAGGTCCTCGCCCGGCTTGCAGAAGAACTCCAGCTCCATCTGCTCGAACTCACGCACGCGGAAGATGAAATTGCCGGGCGTAATCTCGTTGCGGAAGGACTTGCCGATCTGGCAGATGCCGGCGGGCAGCTTTTTGCGCGTGGTGCGCATGGTGTTTTTAAAATTGACGAAGATGCCCTGCGCGGTCTCGGGACGCAGATAGATCTCCGCAGCGGTATCCTGATTGACACCCTGGAAGGTCTTGAACATCATGTTGAACTGGCGAATGCCGGTGAAATCGTGCTTGCCGCAGGTGGGGCAGGGGATGTTTTGCTCCTCAATGAACGATTCGAGCTTCTCGTTCGTCCAACCATCAGCCTGAACGGGTTCGCCCTGATCGGACATGTAATTCTCGATCAGCTGATCGGCGCGGAAGCGCGCCTTGCACGCCTTACAATCCATCAGCGGGTCGTTGAAGCCGCCCACGTGGCCGGAGGCCACCCACACATCGCGGTTCATCAGGATCGCGCAATCAAGGCCCGTGTTGTAGGGGCTTTCCTGCACGAACTTGCGCCACCAGGCCTGCTTGACGTTGTTTTTGAATTCCACACCCAGCGGGCCATAATCCCAGGTGTTGGCCAGCCCGCCATAGATCTCGGATCCGGCGAAGATATAGCCACGGTTTTTGCACAGTGCAACCAGCTTGTCCATGGTGAGTGCTGCCATATAAAACCCCTCTTATCTGCCATTTTTGTTACCTACTATCTTAGCAAATGCAGGGTTTTTGTGCAAGGCGTTCTTGTTAAATTAGATTGGAACGGTGCGAAGAATCGCAATTGACGTGGATTTGTGATATACTATATGTTATAATAATTTCATTATGACCATTTTTGGACCGATGAGGGCAGCTGCCCTTTGATAGCTTGGATTGGGAGGGGAACCCCATTATGAACAAACGAATGAAGGCAATGCTGATGGCGGCGCTGATGGTGTGCCTTATGATGATGGCAGCCACCGGCGCGCAGGCCGATTTTTTCAGTGAGAGCGTGTATCGCGCGATGTTGATCGGCAATGAGAACTATCAAAGTATAAAGGTGCAGGGCGCGATCAATGACATCAACCGCATGAGCAACGTGGTGCAGGCCGCGATTGAGGCGGGCAACCGCTATCAAACGCCCGTGACGCGCACCAATCTGTCCACCGCGGAGATCAAATCCTGCGTGACTGACATGCAGACATGGGGCATCGACGATGACGACGTGACGATGTTCGTGTATTCGGGCCAAGGCTTGCTCGCAAGCGATGGCAGCGCCAGCCTGGTGGGCGAGGACGGCACACAGCTCAAGATCACCGATCTGCGCGCGCTGCTTGACAAACTGCCGGGCACCAAGCTGATCGTGATGGATCTTCGCTATCCCGAAGCCGCCGCACAGCAGGCCAAGCTGAATGAGCAGGATGCCGTGGATAAGCTCAACACCGCCACCATCGATGCGTTCCGCGGCGGCACCACCCAACAGAAATATCAGGTGCTGTGCGCCGGTTCCATGCTGAAATCTGCCGAGCAGGCCGCGGGCGTGCTGGGCGTGACGGATGGTACGGGTCTGGGCAGCTACTATCTGGTGCAGGGCTGCGGCCACGACTATCTGAACCAGCGCCCGGGCGATATGCTGGCCGACGCAAACAAAAACGAAGCCGTGTCTCTTGCCGAGGCGCGCGATTATATCAATGACAGCGTGAAATCATTGGCGAGCGCGAATGGGTTGAACCTGACCGTCGCTGCCGCCATCTATCCGGACGACAGCCAGTACCCGCTGCTTTCTCGCCGCGCGTCGGCTGAGATCCTGTCCGTGACGCTCGATCAGCCTGCGCTGTCCATTGCGGCGGGCAAGGGTGCGAAATTGAACGCCACCGTCACCCCGGTGAACGTGCGCCAAAAGGGCGTGTCCTGGTTCAGCAGCGATCTGGGCGTGGCCACCGTGGATCAGGATGGCCTGGTCAGGGGCATCCGCCCGGGCACCGTGTTCGTGACGGCCATGGCGCCCAACGGCATGACCGCGCAGAGCAAAGTGCTGATCCGCGACGTGGTGTTTGCCGATTCCGTTTCGCTCAGCACCGCCAAGCTGGTCATCCCGCGTGAGCGCGAGGAGCTGCTCAAATTGAGCCTGCAGCCCAGCAACAGCAACGAGCTGGTGACCTGGTCAAGCAACGATGATTCGATCGCCTCCGTGAACGATAACGGGCTGATCACCACCCACCGCAACGGCAATGCAGTCATTACCGCCACCACCGAGGGCGGCAAGGAAGTCAGCTGCGTGGTGCAGGTGGTGGACGCGAACCGCGTCGTCACCGAGATCAGCGTGAACAAAAAGGAAATCAGCCTGTATGAGGGCGATGCCGTGCTGGTCAATGCCAGCATCAAGCCGGCGAACGCCGCCGACAACATGGTCACATGGAGCAGCAGCGATGAGAGCATCGCCACTGTCTCCAGCAACACCTCCGTGATGGTCGCGGGAGAGCGGGCGGGCACGGCCATCATCACCGCCACCGCATCCAGCGGATTGACCGCGCAGATCCAGGTGACCGTCAAGGGCACGCAGGTCAAATTCACCAAGAACCAGGTCACCCTGAAAAAGGGCAAGAAGACCTATCTGAAGTATAAAATGCAGCCGGAGGGCATCTCCGAGGAGATCACCTGGACCAGCAGCGATCCGCAGATCGTGTCGGTCAACGAGGATGGTGGCGTCGAGGCGCTGCAAAACGGCGAGGCGGCCATCACCGCGACACTGCCCAATGGGCAAAAGAGCGTGTGCAAGGTGAGCGTGGCCAGCGTGGTCGTGAAGAAGGTCTCCCTCAAGAGCAAGCTCACCATGGGCGTGGATGAACAGACGCAGCTGAGCGCCAAGATCGAACCGGCGAACGCCTCCATCAAGACCATCACCTGGACCAGCAGCAACGAAAAGGTGGCCGTGGTGGATGATGCAGGCAATGTCACCGCCGTGGGCGTGGGCAAGAGCGTGATCTCCGGCAAATCGCACAACGGCAAGGGCGACAAGTGCGTATTGACGGTGAAGCCGGCCAAAGTTACCTCGATCGTGCTGGATCAGACCGAGCTGAGCTTCATGCTGGGCGTGGATGAGCCGGTGCAGATCAATGCCGATGTGGAGCCGCTGTCCGCGACGGGCAACCGCGCGCTGATGTGGCGCAGCTCCAATGAGAAGGTCGTGAAGGTGAGCCAGGACGGCCTGGTGACTCCGGTGGGCGCGGGCAAGGCCGAGATCCGCGCACTGTCGGGCGACGTGAAAGCGAACTGCAAGATCACCGTGACGGCCAACCGCACCTTGATCAAAAAGCAGCCGATTGGCAGCGAGAGGAAGGTCTATGTCAGCCTCCGCCAGGTGCATTATAGCAAGGACGACCTGGTCGTGCAGTTGTACGTCTACAACCGCGCCAAGAAAGCGCGCGTCGTGCCGCTGGATGGCATGCTGACCCTCACCCTCAAGGATGGACAGGTGTTTGAGCTGAAGCAGCTCACCACCAGCAGCAAGAAGATCGCCGCCGGCAAGAAGGATCTCATCAGCTACAAGTTCCCATTGTCCGACAACGAGAACCTGAGCGGCCTGGATCTCCGGGAGGCGACCGTTGAGATCGTGCCCATGGATGGGGCTGCGGAACCAGAGGGCGATGATGTGGCGCCCGATGCGCTGACCACCACGGGCGATCAGACCGTGTAGCGCACTGGGCTGTGAGAGAAATCATTCATATTATTGATACAGCGGACGACGGGCGGCAGATCAAGCGCGTCGTCCGTTCGCGTATGCAGATATCGCACCGCGTGTTTTCGGACTTGAAGGCGCGCGAGGGTCTGGTGCTGGATGGGATTCCTGTGCACGCCAACCATATCGTGCGCGCAGGGCAGACCATCACATTGATCTTGCTGGATGAGCACAGCTCGTTTGCCGAACCGGAGGAGGGCGAGGTGCATTTCGTCTATCGGGATCAGGATCTGATGGTGATCAATAAGCAGGCGCCGCTGCCTTGCCAAAGCTCCGCCAAGCAGCCGGGCGGCACGCTCGAGAATCGGCTGATGCATCTGTTTTCGGATGCGCCGTTCGTGTTTCGGCCGGTAAATCGACTGGACAAGGGCACCAGCGGGCTGATGGTGGCGGCGATGCATCCGCATGCGCAGATGCTGCTCTCAAGGCAGCTGCATGGAGACAATTTTGTGCGCGTGTATCAGGCGATCGTGTGCGGCATACCCAATCCACCGTCCGGCACGATCGATGCACCGATTGCCAAGGTACAGGATGCCACTGTGCGGCGGGAGGTCTGCGAGGATGGGCGGCGCGCGGTGACGCACTATGAGACCCTATCACAGCATGGGGATCTCAGCTTGGTTCAATTGCGGCTGGAGACCGGCCGCACGCACCAGATCCGCGTGCACATGGCGCACATCGGGTGCCCGGTGTTTGGCGATTTTCTGTATGGGCAGGAGGACGAGCGCCTCCCCGGTCGGTTCGCGCTGCATTCCACGCATCTCGAAATCGATCACCCAATGACAGGTGAGCACATGCAGTTTGACGCGCCATTGCCAACGGAGCTTTCGCAGTTGTTGGAGGATTAAAATGGAGGGTTCACCCCCTCCAGATCTCCCGTGTGGGGTTTGTCAATAGTCTGAGGGGTTGTATCAAAAGTTCCGTTTTGATACAGCCCCTCATTTTGTGTAATCATGTGTGATCTAGGATTTGGGATCGAAGTATTTGATGAAGTTCTTTTGTTGCTTGCGCAGGGAATAGCCACATGCCTGATAGAATGCATGCGCACCCTCGCGATCGAATCCTGATACCAGCCTCACGCCTGTGCTGTCATCTTGCCTTGCCCATTCCTCGATGGCGGTGATCAGCGCGCGTCCTACACCCTGTCCCTGTGCGGAAGGCAGCACCGCCAGCGCCAGGATGTTCTTGAGCGAATCCTGATAGCTGGTATCATAATCGGTAGCGTGGATGTATCCAAGGGCCTGTCCGTCCAGTTCCGCGATCAGCATGTGGTGGTTGGGTCTGTTTAGGATGGACATCAGCCGCACCTTGGTGGCATCGAGCGGATAATCATAGCCCAGGCTGTCCAGATTGATGCGGTGGATGGCATCTGCGTCTTTTGGTTGAGGTGGTCTGATTTCTAGCATCGCACACAACACTCCCCTTTTGATTGATCGAGGCCTACCGCAGCTGAAGCCGCTGTATAGCGCGATCTATTTGACAAGAATCAGACGCAGCTGAAGCCGCCGTCAATCACGATATCGGTGCCCACGGCGAAGCTGGACATGTCCGAGAACAACCACAGCACCGCGCCCGCCAGCTCGTCCGGCGTGCCCATGCGACCCACCGGGATGTTGCTCACCCAGGTGTCGATCCAATCCTGCCGCACACTTGAGATCAGCTCGGTCATCACATAGCCAGGGCTGATCGAGTTCACGCGGATGCCCTGCTGAGCCCACTCCATCGCGAGCGATTTGGTGAGCATCACCACGCCTGCCTTGGACGCGTTGTACGATGCCTGCGGCTGGGGCATGGGCACGATGACGCTGGCGTTGGAGGCCAAATTCACGATCGAGCCCTTCTTTCCCTCGGCCATCAATTGGCGCGCGAAGGCGCGGCAGCAATAGAATACGCCGTTCAGGTTCACATCGATCACCTGCTTCCACTGCTCGTCGGTGACCTCGGTTGCGGGCAGATGATGGGTGATCCCAGCATTGTTCAGCAGCAGATCGGGCGTGCCCAGCGCGTCCTTGCAGGTCTGGATCATTCGATCCACCTGCGCTGAATCGCGCACATCGCAGGCAATGGGGCACGTGCGGACGCCGTAGCGCGCCTGAAGTTCGCTGGCTACCTGCTCAGCGGGCGCCAATGTGGTGCCCACAATGGCCAGATCCGCCCCCGCGGCGGCCACGTATTCCGCGATGCCGCGCCCGATGCCGCGCGTGGAGCCCGTGATGATGGCGGTGTGCCCCTTCAGGGAGAACAGCGTGTCAAACTGTACCATGGCCAAGTCCTCCTAAATGATGTGATCAGCGCTTTTCATAACCCAGGGTGTTCAGGAAGCGCAGCATCCCTGCCTGGCCGGATTCATCCAGCTTGAACACGCCCGCGTCCTCCAGCACGCGCTGGCACTTGGCGGTGAGCGCGTCTCGAATGGTCTGCTGCGCGCGGGGCTGGTCAAGATCCGTCCCCGCGCTTTTCGCGATCTGCTGCACCCATTCATAGTGCTTATAGATCGGATCATCTGTGGCGGGTACCTGGGCGATGTCCTTCTCGCCGGTCAAGTAGCCCTCCAGCATTTGCAGCTCGTCCAGCAGCCTGCCGGGCAAGATGAACAGCCCCATCACCTCGATCAGACCGATGTTTTCTTTTTTCACATGGTGCAGATCGGCGTGCGGGTGGAAGATGCCCAGCGGATGTTCATCGGAGGTGCGGTTGTTGCGCAGCACCAGGCTGAGCGTGTATTGATCCTGCTCGCGGCGCACGATGGGCGTGATGGTGTTGTGGGGTGCATCGGTGTGCGCCAGAATGCCCAGCGATTCATCCGAATAGGCGCGCCATGCGGACAGCATCTGCGCGGCCATCTCGATCAATTGATCCCTGTCCTTTCCGTGCAGCCGCACGCAGCTCATCGGCCAGCGCGCGATCTCGGCCTGCACGCCCTCGGCGGGGGAGCGCAATGAAATCAAGGTTTCCGCCTTGTCCATCGGGAAGATGTGCCGCCCGCCCTGGAAATGATCGTGGCTCAGGATCGAGCCGCCCACGATGGGCAGATCGGCATTGGAGCCGATGAAATAGTGCGGGAACTGATCCACAAAATCAAACATGTTGCTCAGGTTTTCCGCGTCTATGTGCATGGGCACATGCTGCTCGTTCAGCACGATGCAGTGCTCATTATAGTATAGATAGGGCGAATATTGCAGGTGCCAGGGCTTGCCGTTCAGCGTCAACGGGATCATGCGGTGATTCTGCCGCGCAGGGAAGCCCGCTCGCCCGGCATAGCCTGGATTCTCCACGCACAGCATGCAGCGCGGATAGCTCAGCTGCGGTGCGTTCTTCTGGGCGATGATGTCGCGCGGATCCTTCTCCGGCTTGGATAGGTTGATCGTGATCTCCAGATCGCCATAGTCGGACGGCTGCTCAAAGCGCGCGTTCTTTGCGATATGATCCACCTTGATGTAGTTGCATGCGCGGCACAACTGATAGAACCAATCGGTGGCGGCGCGGCTGTCTTGCGCCTCCCTCAGTCCCCAAAATGCCAGCCGGATGGCGGCGGGCGCCGGGGTGATCAATCCGGCGAGTCGGTCGGCGAAGCGCCCCTTCGCGTCGGCTGTATCCTCGACCAGACCACGGGCGGCGGCGATATCACAAAGCCCGTCCAGCATGGGCGTGAGCGTGGCCGGAAGCGGCGCATCCGATGGCGTGGTGTCCTCCGGCGCGTCCAGCTTCATCGCATCCAGCAGCAGGTTGCGCGCAAAGGCGCGATCCTGCGCCGCCAGCAGTCCGTGTGCGATGCCATATTCGATCATGCGATCCATCAGCATGGTTGCGTTGTCCATAAAAAGTAGCCCCCTCGCGTTTGCTTTCCTCATTATACATGCCAAAGTGGATTTCTTCAATAGTGCCATTGTGACATCGACGAACTTTTTCTGTTTTTTCGGTTGTTCATTGCCACAATGATATGATATAATGGCCTGGATGGTGGGGATACGACCCATCGCCATAAGTGGAGGGAACCATGATTTATAGCACAATTCAGCATGTTTTGCCGATGTTTGGCTTTGAGGGCTCCTATCTGGATGTGGAGGAGATTCCTTCCGGCCATATCAATAACACCTACCACCTGACCTATACCGATGGCGATCGGTTGCATCATTACACGCTGCAACGCATCAACAGCTATGTGTTCAAGGACCCGATGGCAGTGATGCGCAACATCCAGATGGTCACAAAACACCTGCGGTTGAGCATGGAACGCGACGGGATTGACCCCCATCGCCGCGTGCTGGAGCTGATCCCGACCATCGAAAAGCAGATCATGTATCGCGACAACGAGGGTCATTATTGGCGCGCGTATATCTTCATCGAGAATGCCACCGCCCATGACGAGGTCAAGGTGCCTGCGCATTTCTATGAGGCGGGGCGCGGCTTTGGCGAATTCCAAAAGCGGCTGACCGATTTCCCGATCTCGCGGCTTTCCTATACCATCCCGAACTTCCATAACACGCCGCACCGGTTCGATGCATTCATGGAATCGGTCGCGAACAACCGCGCCGGTCGCGCGCATAGCGTGCAGGCAGAGATCAATTTCCTGCGTGAGCGGCGCGACATGATGGGACAGATCGTGCAATTGATTGATAGCAATGAGCTGCCGCTGCGCGTGACCCACAATGACACCAAGATCAACAATGTCATGATCGACGACAACACCGGAAAGGCCGTGTGTGTGATCGATTTGGACACGGTCATGCCCGGCTCTTCGCTGTATGATTTCGGCGATGCGATCCGATTTGGCGCATCCACCGCGGTGGAGGATGAGCCGGATGTGAGCAAGATCTCGCTGGATTTGGAGAAATTCAAGCTGTTCACCCGTGGCTTCGTGGAGGAGACGGACGGCTTTTTGACCAAGACAGAGCTCAAACTGCTGCCGATCGGTGCAGAGGTGCTCACCTGCGAACTGGTGATGCGTTTTTTGACCGACTATCTGGATGGCGATTTGTATTTCAAGGTGCACTCGCCCGAGCACAACCTGATCCGCACGCGCGCGCAGATGCAGCTGATGATCGATATGGAAACCAAGCATGATGATATGATGGCCTATGTCGAAGGACTGATTGGCTAAATCGCTCCCGTGGGGCAAGCGCCAGATCGCGACACCATTGCGCGCGGTCTGTTTGACGTGTAGCGATGTGCGTGCATAAATTTCCAATGACTTGTCCGTCACATTGAACCAAGCGCGCCCGTGGCGCGTCATATTATGGATTGGTTACTATATCTATGCGTTTTTTTATGGGATTGCACGTCACAGAACCGGAGGGGAGGACACCTTCGTGAACGAGTTTTTGCAGAGCTATCTGGCCAACATGCTGAATTACACGGTGTATGCCGCCATCGCCGTGCTGTTCATCGTCACGGTGATCAAGTGCGTGATGCCGGTGATTGGCACCAAGGGCGTGCTAAACAGTGCGACGCGCCAGATCAAAAAGGGCGAGGCCGCCAAACGCACCTGGCAGGACGAGGCGTTTTTGGGCAAGGGAGCGCTGCGCCCGCACTGGGGCGAATATCTGAACAATCTGTTCTTTGCCGACGGGGAATTCCATAACCCCAGCTCGGTGGAGGACTACATCAACGAGGACACCGCCATCTATGGGCCGGGCCGATCCACATTGGGGGAGGCCATGCCCGGACTGATGGTATCGCTCGGGTTTTTGGGCACCCTGATCGGCATGGTGCAGGGCATGAGCGGCTTCAACATGGCCGACTCGACCGCCGTGATGAACAGCATCACCACGTTGATCCCTGGCATGCGCTATGCGTTTGTCACATCGATCGTGGGCGTGATCGCCTCCATCTGCGCCACGCTTTTAATCCGCATTGTGAATGGCTCGGCCATTCGTGCGCTGAACAATTTCTACATCGCCATCAGCAAGCATGCGGGCGTGCAGTCGGTCGATCCGATGACCCAGATCGCCATCTATCAGCAGGAGCAGACCGCGCTGATCCAGGCGATGGCCGAGGACATCACCGGCGGCATGACCGATCGGATCGCGACCGCGATTGAGAAATCGCTGCAGCCGGTTCGGCGCTCGCTGGATGAATTCATCAGCTTCACCACGCGCGACCAGATGCGCGGCGTGGACATGATGGTGCAGCGGTTCATGCAGGCCATGAACGAATCGCTCAGCACCCAGTTCGCCCGCCTGGCGCAGACGATCGATGCCACCTGCCAGAACCAGACACAGATGCAGCAGGGCATCCGCCAGACGGTAGACGCGCTGACCGGCATGTCGCAGGATCTGATGCAGGTGCAGCGCATCTCGGAGGGCATCTTCACCAAGTTCGATGGCTATATGGACAAGCTGAACGGCTCCTATCAGATGGTGGATGAGGGCTATGCCCGCATCGCTGCCAATGTGGAGCATTTGGAGATCATCGCGCGCCAGCAGAATGGCTATCTGCAATCGGTGGGCAAGCTGCAAAACGAGATCGTGCGCGCCATGGACAATTTCCAGAACGCTTCGAACGCCTTCATGGCCAGCTTCTCGACCAACATCGAGGCCACCAAGAATTCGCTGGGGGACGTGAGCGGCTCATTGAGCGGCGTGACCGCCGAGATGAAGCGCTCCTCCGATACGTTGGCCGACAATCACAAAAAGCTGCTGGGCGGCATCACCAAGGACATCGACAAGACCTATAACACCTTCTTCGCGGGCGTGGAGAAGGCCACCAGCCAGCTCAGCTGGACGGTCGAGGACATCAAAAACAACATCGCCAAGCTGCCCGATCTGATCGATGGCACGGCCGGATTGTATGCCAACCAGGCTGATCGGCTGACCGATGCGCTTCGTCGCGCGCAGGCTGCGCTGGACGATGCGGTCGATCGGCTGAATGGCCGGTAAGGAGGGATCGCCATGCGAAGCAATTCCCTCCGCCGCAGATCGCGACACAAGTCAAACGAGAACTACAGCTTCTGGCTGAGCTTCTCCGATTTGATGAGCGCGCTGCTGATGGTGTTCATATTGATTCTATTCTATAGCATGTACCAGCATTTTGACATGCTGGAAGTCAAGACCGCAGAGCTGCTCAGGCAAAGCGGGCTGCTGGACCAGCAGGTGCAGGAGACCGAGGCGCAGAAGGCGGCGGCCGAGCAGCAGCGCCAAGAGAACGAGCAGGCGCAGGCCAAGCTGACCGAGAGCGAGAAGCTGCTCATCGCGGAGCAGGCCAAGCTGCTTTTGTCCCAGCAGGCGCAGGAGGAGACCCAAAAGACATTGGCCGAGCGCCAGAAGGATCTGGACGATGCGCTGTCCTTGCTCGAGATGCAGCAGGAGGATCTGGCCACCGCGCGCTCGCTGCTGGAGACGCAGCAGGCCAAATTGCAGGATCAGCAGGTGCGGTTGGATGCGCTGGTGGGTGTGCGCGCACGGATTGTGCAGTCGCTCGCGCAGGCGCTGAACACGGCCAATGTGCGCGCCAAGGTGGATGAAACCACCGGCTCGATTGCGCTGGACGCCAGCGTGCTGTTTGATGTGGGCAAGAGCGAATTGAAGGACGAGGGCAAGCGGGTGCTCGATCAGTTCGTGCCGGTGTATCTGAGCGTGCTGATGAATAGCGAGAACCAGGCCAACATCTCCGAGATCATCATCGAGGGGCACACCGATTCTCAGGGCACCTACATGAACAACCTGTGGCTGAGCCAGGAGCGCGCGTTCTCCGTGATGGAATATATCCTGTCGGACGAAAACACCAACATCAGCGCCCAGATGAAGACGCGGCTCAGGCAGATCGCTACCGCCAACGGACGCTCGTTCTCAAACGTGCTGTTGAATGCGGACGGCACCGAGAACGCCGAGGCCTCGCGGCGCGTGGAGTTCAAATTCCGCATGCAGGATGAGCAGATGATCGAGAGCATGCGGGATATTCTGGATGGCATGCAGGACGTGACCGAATAGGCATCTATGTTTTATCCTTAACCTTACTAGGGTATAATGTCAAAGAATCAATATGAATCAATGATAATTGGAGCGTACACAGCGTGAAATACATGCGGCGTTTTCTGTGGTTTCTGGCGTCAAAGATGATGATCATCAGCGTCATCGCGGCGATCTTGGTATTGGCGTTTTATCTTTCGATGAATGCGGCCAATATCTATGTGCTGCTGTCGGACGGCATGAAGCAGCGCACCGCGGTGATCCTGACCCGTGACCCGGAGGATGCCAGCGAACTGAACAACTTCTTCATGAAGGACTTCCTCGAGAACGACGAGGCGCTGCGCATCGGGTATTCACAGGATTCGCCCTATCTCGATTACAACATCACCGGGTTTGACAGCGAAGTGACGCTGGAATGGGTTTGGAGCTGGCCTTGGGACGATGTGGCGCAGGCCACGATCGTGCACAAGGTGCCCAGCATCCGCGGCACGATTGTGTCCGGCAAGAGCGAGCAGGTGAAGGCGGGCACCATGTCGGCCAGCCCACCCTCCTGGCACGGCGGGCGCTACAACATGCAGCTGTATCGATCGGGCGGACAATGGAAGATCGCGGGCATGGTGCAAACGCAAGTGCTGGTGGATCAAACGCCCATCCCGAACCCCACGCTCACCCCGACCGCGCAACCATAACGTTTTTCGGCAAGTGCTGAGCAATCGCATGGTGCGCGCAGGACGATACGTATATCGTGATGGGACCGCAAACACGCCACCAGCGTTGACAGTGCTTTCCGGGAAGGGACAGCCCCATTTGGGGCGCCCCTTCCTTTGCTGTATATATCAGGAGGGTTCATGCAAATTGGGAATTTGGTTATCCCAGAGGGTGCGGCGCTCGCACCCATGGCGGGCGTGACGGACTGCACCTTTCGTCCGCTGTGCAAGGAGCAGGGCGCGGCGTTTTCCGTGACGGAGATGCTGAGCGCGAAGGGCTATTCACACCTTTCGCGCAATGTGCGCGCGGTGGAGGATCTGCTTCGGCGGGTGCCGGATGAGGGGATTCTGGGCGTGCAGCTGTTCGGGCATGAGGCCGAATGGATGGTGCGCGCGGTGGAGCAGTTGCAGCAGGATTTTGCGTTCATCGATATCAACATGGGCTGCCCCGTTCCCAAGATCGTGGGCAATGGCGAGGGCTCAGCGCTACTCAAGCAGCCGGAACAGATCGGGCCATTGGTCCGGGCGGTGGTGGATGCGTCCCGGGTGCCTGTCACGGTCAAGATCCGTTCGGGCTGGGACAAAAACCATGTGAACGCCGTGACCGTCGCGCAGATCATTGAGCAGGCGGGCGCTTCGGCGATTGCGGTTCATGCGAGGACGCGCGATCAGTTTTATAGCGGCCAGGCCGATTGGCAGGTGATCGCGGATGTGAAGCGCGCGGTGTGCATCCCGGTGATCGGCAATGGGGACATTCGCTCCGGGCAGGACGCCGTCAAAATGAAGCAGGAAACCGGCTGCGATGCGGTGATGGTGGGTCGCGCGGCGCAGGGCAACCCCTGGATCTTTCGGGAGATCCTGTGCGCGATGAAGGGCGAGCCCTATCAAAGGCCGGAGATGCCCGAACGCATTCAAATGGCGCTTCGGCACATGGACATCATGATCCCGATTCGCGGGGAGCGCGGCACGCTACTTGAGATGCGCAAGCATATCTCCTGGTATCTGCATGGTGCGCGGGGCGCGGCGCAGCTGCGTGCGCGGATCAATGGGCTGACGAGCTTGGACGAGGTGCGCGCGGCACTGCATGAATGCATGCACGCGGAGGAGACCATTTCGATCAACAACGAAAGAGGCAGCTAGATGGAATTTCGATTTGCGCCGCTGCTGAGCGGCTCCAGCGGCAATGCGCTGTACGTGGGCGCGGGCGACACCCATATCCTGGTGGATGCGGGTGCATCGGGCGCGCGGTTGATCCCGCAGATGCAGGCGGCCGGCGTGGACCCACGCAAGCTGAGCGCGATATTGGTCACGCATGAACATTCGGATCATGTGGCGGGCGTGGGTGTGATGTCCCGCAAGTTTGACCTGCCCATCTATGCCACCGAGGGCACCTGGAGCAAAATGGGCAAAAAGATCGGTGTGGTGGCGCAAAACAACATCCGCACCATCACCGCCAAGCAGGATTTTTATATGGGGCGCATCAACGTGACCCCGTTTGCCATCCCGCATGATGCGGCCGACCCAGTGGGCTACAGCTTTCGGCTGGGTGCGATCAAGTGCGCGATCGCGACCGACATCGGCTGCATCCAGGACGACTGGATGGATGAGGTGGCGGGCAGCGATGTGCTGCTGCTGGAGGCCAACCACGATGTGGACATGCTGAAGGCGGGGCGCTATCCCTATGAACTCAAGCGGCGCATCCTGTCAAGGCGTGGGCATCTGTCCAATGATGATTGCGGCAAGGCGGCAGCGATGCTGGGCGCGCGCGGCGTGCGACATATCATATTGGGGCACCTTTCAAACGAAAACAACCATGCCCCGCTGGCGCAGCTCACGGTGGAAAACGCGCTGCGGGAGGCCGGGATTGAGCCGGGTGAGCAGATCATGCTGTCTGTCGCCAAGAGGGACATGCTGTGCGGCGTGTTCTCCCTCGGGATCGGAGGGATGGCCGGTGAATGATCCATTGCTGGATGGATTTGATATGGACGGAGAATATGTGCACTGGCCGCGCAGACTGACCATCATGACGGCCTGCGCACTGTTTTTGTTTGCCACGATGGGCGTGACATTGATTCGATTGATTTCGGCGCTGGGCATGGTCATCCCCGCGCTGCGCTCGGCGCAGCTGTCGCAGGTGCTGTCGCTGCTTGTGACGCTGGGCGTGATGGGGGTGCCCGTGCTGGTGTATAACAGCCGCCATCCGGGCGTGGATGCCACGCTGCGGCTCCGGCTGCCGTCCACGTTGGCGGTCGCGATCGCGATTGCGCTGGGCGTGCTGGGTGCACCGATATCGAGCCATCTGGGCACGCTGTGGTCGACTGCATTGCAGCAGATGGGTGCGCGGGTGGAGCTGGCGCAGACGGCCGTGCCCACCAACTACATCACGCTGATCGGGGCGATGTTCTCGATGGCGCTGGTGCCCGCGGTGTGCGAGGAGCTGCTGTTTCGGGGCGCGATTTTGGGCGCATGGGAGCGGCGCGGCACCAAGCGCGCGTGGGTGCTTTCAAGCGTGCTGTTTGCGCTGATCCATGGCTCATTATTGGGGCTGCCCGGGCAGCTGCTGATGGGGTTTGCGATCGGGTATCTGGTGATCAATTCCGATTCGATCCTGACGGGCATGATCTATCATTTCGTGCACAATGTTACGCTGATTTTGATGAGCATGGTGCCACAGATGCAGCTGGATGCCAGCCTGAGCGGCGACATCTATCATGCAATTGGCGGTGCGGCGGGCGTGACGCTGTATGTGATTCGGCTGCTGCTGATGCTGGGCGCGTTTGCGCTGCTGCTGGTGGCGGCATCGTCTGAGCGAGAAAAGCTGGGTCGCCCATTCGAGCGTCCCGGCCAACTGGATAGAGAGCCGCTCGGCTGGCGGGAGATCACCGTGCTGAGCGCAGGCATAGTCACCTGCCTGGCGCTGCTTTTGATCAACATACTGACCACCTTGAGGATCATGTGATGAATGCGACGATCGTGTGCGTGGGCAAGCTCAAGGAGCGCTGGCAAAAGGAAGCCTGCGCCGAATACCAGAAGCGTTTGACGCGCTATGGTTCGGTGGAGCTGATCGAGCTGCCCGACCAGAGCGAGCCCGAGAAGTCCTCCGAGGCGCTCGAGAGGCAGCTGATCGACAAGGAGGGCGCGCAGATCATGCGCCGGATCAAGCCCACCGATTGGGTCGTGGCGCTGTGCATCCTGGGCAGCCGCATGGATTCGCCCAAGCTATCGCGCGAGATTGACCGCTGGCAGATGGCGGGCAAGCGCATCGTGTTTGTGATCGGCGGCTCGCTCGGATTGTCGGACGAGGTGCAGCGGCGCGCGGATGTGAAGCTGTCCTTCTCCGATATGACCTTCCCGCACCCGCTGATGCGCGTGATATTGCTGGAGCAGCTGTATCGCGCAGCGCGTATCTCGGCGGGTGAGAGATATCATAAATGATCGATTTTGTTCGCCCCTGTTTGTCTAACCATATCCCACACAATCGCATATATCTGCCATACGCAGCGCTTCGCGTATACAGTCGTGATTCCCTGTCAACAATAGGGAAACGACTGTTTTTCTATAAGGAGCGTGCAGAGACATGGGTTCCATGCGAGGAGCGAAACGGACAAATCAGGACGTCAGGCGTGATGTGCCGCTATCCGACCCGGCCATGATGCAATATGCGCGCACGCTGGCGCAGACGCTAAAAATAGATGGGGAATCGCGGCTCGATCTGAGCGAGCTGAGCCCCGCCCGCCTCAATCGGATGGACGAGGAGGCGCGGCTTTTG
>JAJDGF010000118.1 GCA_030265545.1 Eubacteriales bacterium OttesenSCG-928-N13 | reverse complement strand
TGAAAAAGCGCCCGACGTGGAATCCATCCGCCGCTGCATGGTGAATTTGCAGGGATAACGGCATCACGACCTTGCCGCCCAAATCCGCTTCAAATTTGCCCCATGTGATGACAGGCGCAAGGTATGTTCCATCATCAAACACATGGAAATCAAGGCTGCGATAGCGAGTCCAGGGGACGCAAGACACATCAAAAATATTCGGCGGAACATCGGCAATGGAGAATCCGCGATAGGATTCATATTTGTCCATATCGCTGACAGCTGCCCTGTAAAACGAGTGGAAATCATCCTGCCATGGGGTAAATATTCTTGTCAGGGTTTCATCGTCGGGATGAAAAATGATATAAGACGGACAAACCTCGTCCCATATGCCTACGCGTCCTTCGGGACTGTACCCCATTCGAAATTCCTCGTGGGCATTCACGATTTTGGTGACAACATATAGAAACGCGGGATAAAAACGATACCCATGTTCCTTTGTCCCCTTCAAAAATCTCGACACATCAATATCCACCGTCGTGCTGATAACAATCTTGGCATTATGCAAGTAATGAGACAGATACTCCGCGCGCTTATACGTATTCTCATTGATAAGATTCAGCTTCATATGAATCCTCCTAAAAATGTAATCATATTTTAGGAGGCAACATCAATTGTGATTTTCATATCATCACACCTTTCTCTAAAGAGCTTTGTTGGATGCAGCCATCAACGAAAGACGCTACTCCACATCGACCCAATTCGATTATACACCACCAACATCCCAAAAACAACCAAAAGGAGGACGACCAATGCAACTTGTTATCGCAGAAAGAGCGAACGTCGGGGCGGCGATTGGTGCCCTGCTTGGAGCCACCGAGCGCAAGGACGGCTACACGCAGGGCGGCATGAGAGTTTCGGAGCTTGACGAATTGGACTTTGGCGGCGACGACAGCCTTATGGATATGGGTGCAGCCGAGCCGGAAAGGGAGGACGACAGCCCTATGGATATGGGTGCAGCCGAGCCGGAAAGGGAGGACGACAGCCCTATGGATATGGGTGCAGCCGAGCCGGAAAGGGAGGACGACAGCCCTATGGATATGGGTGCAGCCGAGCCGGAAAGGGAGGACGACAGCCCTATGGATATGGGTGCAGCCGAGCCGGAAAGGGAGGACGACAGCCCTATGGATATGGGTGCAGCCGAGCCGGAAAGGGAGGACGACAGCCCTATGGATATGGGTGCAGCCGAGCCGGAAAGGGAGGACGAAAAGAAATAGCGGCAGGCACGGAGAACCCACCGTTCGAATGGACGGCGGGTAGCAGGTCTATTGCCTAGATTTTTGATTGGTCTTGTATGGACAGTGGTGGCAGTTCCGGCATACGCTCCCGCAATTCATCCACCAGCATGGCGATGGTGATACCCGATAGTTCCTTTCTTAACGCCGCAACACCGTCTGTCAGATGAGTTTTGAGAAGTCCATATATGTTGCTTCCAATTAAGTCGTGACCCGTCGGGTGTTCATGAAACGCAAAAACATCTTCCATTTCCACCTGTTCGACTGCCGAAAATATGTCCCACAATGTAATGTCATCCGGATTTCGTGCCAGTCTGGTCCCACCCGGCCCCGGTGATACTGAAATCATTTTTGCCTGCTTCAATGACTTGAATATCCCCCTGATAATAACGGCATTGACGCCGATGTTTTCGGATAGGACATCGCTGTTGATTTTTCTCGTTTCGCCAAGCGCGGCAATAATCATCATAGTATGAACGGCTACCGGAAACTTTGTGCTAACCCGCATGAACAATCACCTCGGAAGAATTGTAACATATATTGCTACAAAAAACAATCTGTAATCATTGACATTACGAATTATTTGTGATAATCTGTAATAGGATAGATTACAAACTTATCGGAGGTATGGTTATGAACATTCGCGTCTTTTATCATTCATCCACCGGGAATACCAAAAAAGTGGCGGACGCCATCGCAAGCGCAGTTGGCGTAACCGCTGAAGCAATCAGTGAGGCAACGGTGATGAAAGAACCGGTAGACCTGTTGTTTATCGGGGATGGCATTTACTTTGGCAAACCGAACAAGAATACGGTTCGCTTTATCCAGAGTCTTTCCCCCGATACGGTGAAGCATGTTGCTGTGTTCGCCACCTATGGCGGACAGGATAAAATCGGAAAGGATATCGCCGATTGTGTCCTGTCCCAAAAACTGCACATTGTGGATTCCCCCTTTATAAGCGCAGGGCAATCGTGGATTTTCATGAACCGAGAACACCCGAACGAAGCAGATTTGAAGAAGGCCGTCGGGTTTGCTAAAAGCGCCATTTCAAAAGCAATGACATAGCACAAAGCAAATATGAGATAAGGCAAAGCAGAACGCCGACTTGCTTTGCCTTTAGCTTGTTCGTCTTATGCATGAGTTTCTCCAGCAGGCTTTCACATCATCAGCCTCATCAGTGATGCTATACTGATTGCTCTTGTCGCAATTTTATGATTTCAACAAAGCCCAGTTTATAAAATTGATGGTTGTTTTCGATATAGTCAGCAGGGTACGCCTCTAGCGCCGTGAGCACCTCGGTTGTGAATTCCAGATACGCAGTTCCATTCGCAGTGATTAAGTTGCCATCCCGTACAGCTTGCTGATTGATGTAATTGTCTTTGCCGGTGTAGTTGTCCCCGGCACCTTCCATCAAGTTTTCAAGCGTATTGCTTGTGTGTTTTCTTTCGTTGAGCAAGCCATTCATGCCGAGAAAAACGGTTGCATCGCAAATGGCGGCAACGACCTTTCCGGCGGAATATGCCGTTTTGAGAAGAGGTGCGATTTGCTTTGCTTCGTCTGTTCTCCAACTGTTGCCACCAATGAGTACGAGCGCTGCATAATCAGCAGGATAGTCCTCCACCCCATAATCGGGAAGCACAGTAAACCCGCCCATGGATTTGATAGGAGCTTTGCTGATGGATAGCGTCTTCACTTCATATTCGGAGGTTTTATCCAGTATTCTGCCCTGTAGCGCTGTCGCCAAAAATGGATATTCATAATCCGCAAATTGATCCAATACAACAAATAACACTTGCTTTTTCATCATATTCTCGCCTTTCATGTTGGTTTTCTCTCAAAAAGCTCACGATATCGTCAGCGTTCTCCCAATTGCCGTACACAGAGCGGCTTTGCCCGTCATCTGCAAAAACATAGCCACAGGACAAAGATGATTTGGCCGATGCCGTGCATTTGCATTCCGGATGAAAAGCAAATTACAGTGCCGCCCACTCGCCGGTTGTCCTGTATTGCTCCGCATAGTTCTCCGCTTGTGCTACAATGTCGGTATCATAATGGCAATAAGCCAACATTTTGATGGCATTGCTTCCAGTTGTCACGCCATCACGCAGCGTGTAATCAAATACAATGTCGTTGTCTGTAACCACCTCTTGAAAGTGGTAGTTTTCATAGTGGTTGCCCAGAATCCGGGTCAGTTCGACATCGTGGGTTGCCAGGCAGATAAAACAATCCGATTCCGCAAATCGCTTCAAGATGATGGAAGCCGCCGCAATTCGCTCCACCATATTGGTGCCCTTGAATATCTCATCGGTGAAGAGCATTGGATATCCGGGCTGTGCCGCCACCTCCAGCAGCCTTTTCAGGCTCTTAACCTCCGCCACGTAAAAGCTGTCCCCCAGGACGATATCATCCTTGAGGTTCATCGAGGTATATACATCGCAGGGTCTGAAGGTGTATTTCTCCGCAAGACATGTGTTGAACAGTTGCCCCAGGATGGTATTCACCGCCAGCGTGCGGGCAAAGGTCGATTTGCCGCTGGCATTGGAGCCGGTAATCATGATTTTGTTGCCGATTGTATGGGAATTGGGAATCGGTTTTTTCAGCAGCGGGTGGACGATCCCCTCAAATTGCAGCCGGTCGTCATCGCAGAAACTCGGCCTGCAATAGCAGTCCAGGCTTGCCCGGTAGGAGGCCGTTGAGATGCACAGCTCAATGAAGCCGATGCCCTTATACAGTTCCAGCACCTCGGCGCGGTGCTTGCGGAACAGCCGTACCATTGCCTGATACGCAAAGCCATACAGCCCGAAATAGGATGTGATGATCATCATGAGGCTATTGCCTGAACCGGACACCTGAATGATATAATCGGCAAGGGCGGTGATGTTGTTGAACACCTTGAGGTTTTTTCGCAAGCGTTCTGTTTCCGGCTCGAATGCCGGAAGATCCAGCTTCACCACCAGCTTGGCTGCCCGCACCATGCGCGTAAACATGCCCAGGGTCGTCATGGCGCCGACTATTTTGCGCAGCACAAATGAAAACAGGATCAGCGCAGCGCAAAAACCCAACGTGACCGCCAGAATGCCGTAATCAATGTCAATCCCCATCCACACAAGGGCTCCAACGTTCGCGAGCGTCATCAGCGCGATGAGAAGCATGGGGATTTGGGGAAACGCATCGGGTTCCTGCAACATTGCGATCAACTCGTTGTTCGTCTTGCGCCCGATTCTGTGGAAGGCGAATTGCAATTGCTGCCGCGCTGCGGCATTCCGGTGCATCTCCTGCACAGCGTGCTCGAAGTGCTCCAGGTCTTGGTTGTGCTGTTTTCGGAAAAAACGGTAGCTGTATTCATCCCCGATGCTAGACTGGGTGTTTTTCATCCGCTTAAAAACAGCGTCCATGTTCAAATCCGCCCAGGTGATGTCATCGATCCCCGGCTCCACCAAGGGATTTCGTTCATAATACCGTTTCATACTGGCAAAATCCCGTTCGTCCAGTGTCCACGCAGGGGCTTTCCCGTATTCAGCCGCGATTTGCGCCTTGATTTTCAGGTTGCGCCGGTAAACGGCGTAAAAGTAGAAACCAAAAAATAGGGCGACGGCCGCAAAAATGATTCCATATACGATGATGGTGTCCAAATGAATCCCTCACGTTTCGCTTGGCTGCTAAATGGCCTTATCCAGCTTGAACTGACACGATTATACACCCTATCCGCCCACAAAACAACCCTAAGAAGGACAACCAACACAACTTGTTATCACACGGCGGGGCGGCGATTACCGCCATTGCCCAGCGAATCAGGATATGCGCCGAAATCGGATCGTGGTTCAAGATAGCAACAGGCGGAACGCCGGGAATCCGACATGCCGCCTGTTGCTTCACCTATTTTCTTTGGGAGCATGACAATTCTTGGTCAAACCAGGTCTCAATGACGCCGCTTATATCCAATACAGTATGATCCAGCGGTATGGTCATTCCACGGCAACCGCCGTCACAGCGGCCAATCTCTCTTTTTCTTCCGCAGCCGTATCCCTTTGCAATGACTTCCTGCAAGAACAATGGGAATGTTTCAACGGTTTTTGCGTATTCCTCAGTCCTTGCCGCTTTGACATTCAGATGATAGCCGTTATTGAGGGATGCGTTAATGCCCCATAAATCCTTCCGTTTATGACGATATTTAATGTAAATATGGAACCCTTTAATTTCCACAACACAGTTTAGCCCTTGATCCAGATAGCGCTGATGCAGTTGCAGGACAAAATTCCGAACATCGGCCGATAACGGCCCAATCAAATCCTTCACAATAGAAAGCGCATCCGTTTCTTCATTGTTCAATGCCCGATAATCACACCGCAAAAAAATATCCTGATTGTCGAGCGTACCAAATTCGATCTCGGCGATTGCCAGGGCTCTCAAGCCTGTCAGCATCCCAGGATCCTTGGGATATGAAATCTGGA
>JAJDGF010000117.1 GCA_030265545.1 Eubacteriales bacterium OttesenSCG-928-N13 | reverse complement strand
GGGAGGGATTGCACGATTTCTTGTGAATCAAAGCTTCACACTCAGAGATCACGAGAGATGCGCACCTCCGCATCATTTTGCTCATAATATGCAGCCAATGGTGCATATGCGCAGATGTCGGATGATTGCGCCACGCATGCTATGGTTGCTCCACATAAACATATATATTCCGTGCATGTGGCATCTCAGCAGCAATTCTCGATCAATTGAGGGAAATTGCGCAATTTCGATTCGTTTCGGCGACTGACCGTATTGTAAAATATACAACAATATGTTAAAATTTGTATATGATGCAAAAGTAGTCTCTTACGAACGGGAGGGGGTTCTGCTTTATGTTTCAAAAGAATTCTATATTTATGCGAATCTTCACTCCGTTAATCGCAATCATTTTGGTGCAATCATTGTTGATTGTATCCATTCTATTTATGAATGGAACCATGGATCTGCTGCAGAAAAATGCACTAACCAACCTCAAGCAATATGCGGAAAATCGCGGATCCACATTGGAATCGAGCATGGAGGGCAATTGGAGCAACCTATCGACGCTTGAACAACGGACGTCCCTGGCGGTAACACGCTGGATCTCAAAGACAGGCCGAAACATAGACAGCCTTCTGCTAGATGACAAAGAAAAGAACGAAATGATCAGCGATCTCTCCGATGCGGCACTTTTGACATTGCGTCAGAATGCCGTGACGGGTGTATTTGTCTACTTTGTGGATTCGACCAATCAAGAGGACAATGCGATCTGCAATGGTTTGTACGTCCGCGATCTGAATCCCAATTCCACCCCCTCAGATTATTCCGATTTGTCGCTGCTGCGTGGATCTGCGCAGATTGCGCAACGATATCGCATCCCACTTGACAACCTGTGGCGCGAAGACATTACCTTTTCAACACAATATGCTGCGCAGGACGAGAGCTATTTCTCGTTCCTCAAAACCGTGCGCGATCACATGGATCTGGATTCTTCGGATATCTCCACCTGGATAGGACCGCATCGGGTGAGCCCGGATTCTGGGCTTGATGCCAACGATTGCATGTCCTATGTGCGCCCTGTCATCGTGAATGGGCAGGTCGTCGCGGTGATCGGTACAGAAGTGCTGATGAAGTACCTGCGCAGCGGCTTTCCATACAGCGACTTTGGCGCCACCGGGCAGGGCGGCTATGCGCTCTTGTCCTACGACGGCAATGCCACGCTCGAGAAGAATCAGCTGGACTGCACAATCCTTGACGTGACGGGCAGCTACATCAACTTTGCCCTCAACCGGGTGGATCATACGACCCTCATGGGCACAGATATGGATGGCGTATATACGCTCGAAACGCCCGACCATGAGGAGATGCAGGTCTCGTTCTATCCCATGTCGCTATACAAATCGAATACGCCATTCGGAACCAAGGCGCTGGGCGTAGCGGCGATATCCACGAATCGATTGGCGTTTGCTGCGTCGGCCCAATTGCAAAACAGCATATACACAGGCGCAATCATCGCGTTTATCCTTGGCATGATGTTTCTGTTCGTGATCGTACGGCACATCACGTCTCCAATACAGAAGGTCTCGTGGCAGCTGGAGAACTGTCCTGCGGACGAGATCCTGGTGATGGATAAAGGCGCGACCCATGAGATTGCGACGCTGTATGACAACCTGAATTCATTGCGTGCGCAGCGCACAGTCAGCGATGCGGCGCTTCAGGAAGAGCGCCAACGGTATCTCATCGCGCTTGAAAGCACGAAGGAGCTGTTCATTGAATACGACGCCATCAAAGATGAGATGACCTTGTTCTTCTTCCGGCAGACGGAGCAGGGCAGCGCGCCGAAGCCGACGGTGCTCGCCAACTTCACAGAACGGGTGAAACAAGGCGAATTCTCTCCCAAAGACAGCATCGAGACGCTCCTCCAGCTGACCCTTGGCCAGCTGAAAGCCCAAGCGTCCATTCGCATCAAGGCGCCCTTAATCGCGCATATCGTTGATGCGGAACCAGATCAGGGGTACTTCTGGTATGCGCCAAAGGTGAAGAATCTGTATGATGCTTCGGAAAATCTCTCAAAGGTCATCGGCATGGTGCGGGAAATCACCGAGGAGAAGCGCCTCGAGCGTCAATCCAACGAAGCGCAATTCAAGGACTTGACGACCGGCTTCTATACCCACGAGTACGGCATGCAGATCGTGAAAACCAAGGCGCTCAAGCATTGGGAAAGGCAGATCCCCTTCACCGTGTGCATCATAAAGCTTGAGCAGGTGGAGCACTACGAGGCGCATCATGGGCGCATGTATGTCGCGGTGCTCATGGAGGAGCTCGCAAGGCAGATTGAGCAACAAATCGACGAGGATGATATCGTCGTTCGGTATAGCAACGACGAAATCCTACTATTTGCACAGGATTCCAACATACAAAGATCGCTCACCAATCTTGAGAGGCTGTATGGCTACGTGCAGCAAATCATCATGACACAGGAGATACAGCCTGTGCTGTCGTGCGGGTTGATATCGGGAATTGGCGATCTGGGCATAGACGAAATGGTGCACCGCGCAGGATATGCACTTGCCCATTCGAGCAAAACAGGGAAGCCGGAAGTTTACAGCCCGATGACCAAAGCGGGCACGGAGATAACCAGCGAATCTGCGGGCAAACCCGTCGCCATACATGTAGAGATATCGCTCGACAATCTGCATTCCGTCGTGTACGATTTATTTGAGCAGACAGTCGATGTGATCCCCACATTGAAAATGGCGCTCATGCTGATGGGGAATCTGTTCCATTTGGATGAGATTGTCGTCGCAGCCTACGACCATGACTTTGATGTGAACCACGTTCGGATGCAATGGAACCGCATGCCCACCATCCCCTATTCGGATCGAATCGAAAAGATTGATCCGGCCGATTACCGGGTGTTCACGGAGGAGTATCTGGATGGCGGAACATTGCTGTATCAGACGTCATCGATGCTCGATGCGCCTGAGGGCGTGCGCACGATGCTCTGTGTGACGGATGGCCCGGATGCGATCACCTATTGCTGCACGATGTATGAAAACGGGCGTGACAACGGACGGATCCTGTTCCGGTCGCACGACATGGAACGCCAATGGGACGAGCATACGATGAACCTGATGATGGATGTGACGCGGATCATCTCCGCATACCTGTACATTCTCAAATCCAACAGCGCGAGCAAATCGAAGAGCGAGTTCCTATCGCGCGTGTCCCATGAGATCCGCACACCGATGAACGCGATCATCGGCATGACCGCCATCGCCCAGGAGCAGATGGATGACAAGGAACGCGTGATGGACTGCCTGAATAAGATTGATTTCTCTGCGAAGCATCTGCTGGGTCTGATCAACGACGTGCTCGACATGTCCAAAATCGAGAGCGGCAAGCTGAACATTGAATCCGCGCCATTTGATCTGATGAGCGTGTTTGAGGCGCTGGACATTCTGATGCGCCCACAGATCGATGACAAGGGCATTCAATTTGATGTGGTGAAGGATTTTGCGCCTGCGCGCGTGATCGGCGACGAGCACCGAATCCGGCAAGTGCTCATCAATTTCCTGAGCAACGCACTCAAGTTCACCCCCGAGGGCGGAAGCATACAGCTTACGGGCGCAGCGCTTGAATCGCCGCAGCCGGATGCTATGCGATTGCGCTTCTCGGTAAAGGATTCCGGGCGCGGCATCGACAAGGAGAGCCAAACCAAGATATTTGGCGCATTTGAACAGGCAGGCAATACCGAGACGCGGAGCATTGGCACAGGCCTGGGATTGGCGATCTGCAGAAGCATCATCACGGCCATGGGCAGCAACATTGAACTCGTCAGTGCGCTGGGCGAAGGATCGGAGTTTTCCTTCATTCTCACGCTGCCATTCGCAGATGATGAAGGCGAGTCGCAGCATATTACCGAAACAGTTGATTATGCGGCACTCAAGGACAAACGACTCCTGCTCGTAGACGACAACGAAATCAACATCGAAATCGCAGACTATGTGCTTCGAGATGGCGGTATGCAGGTGGATCATGCGGTGAATGGGCAGGATGCACTTGATCGATTCCTGAGCTCGCCCCCCGGCACCTATGACGCAATTCTGATGGACATTCAAATGCCGATCATGGACGGCCATGAAGCCACAAGGCAGATCCGCAAGTCCGTTGAGCACCCGGATGCGCGCACGATTCCGATCATCGCGATGACCGCAAATGCGTTTGATGAGGACATGAAGATTTCTATCGAATCAGGCATGAACGGGCATCTCGCCAAACCCCTTGACAAGAAAAAGCTGTATGCGATTTTGCATGACGCGATATGTGGAACACAACAATAAGGAGGTTGCATGATGAGTACGAAGCGAGCAGGTCGGCGCATGTTGGTGTTGCTTCTAGGTCTGTGCCTGATTGCGGGCATGTTGAGCGGCTGTGGAAGCGGCGGCGTAAAACTCGATCCGAAGAATCCCACAACGGTACGCATTTGGAACTATTACACCGGCGCAATCGCCAATGCCTTTGACGACATGGTGAGTGAGTTCAATACCACCGTGGGCGCAGAGCGCGGGATCATTGTCGAATCAAGCTCACTTGGCAGCATCCCGGAGCTGGAGAACGCCGTCAAGGCGTCCATCAACAAAGAGGTGGGCAGCGAAACGTTGCCGAGCATCTTTGCCTCATACGCGGATGTGGCGTTGCTGGCTGAAAAGGCAGAGCTGCTTGTCAACCTGGACAATTACCTCACCAAGGAGGATCAGGACGAGTACATCGCATCCTTTATCGATGAAGGACGCATCGGACTGAAGGGCGAGCTGCGCATCTTCCCCATTGCCAAGTCCACGGAAATGTTCATGCTCAACAAAACCGATTGGGCGCCATTTGCGAATGAATGCGGGTTCACCCTTGACGATTTGGCAACCACCAAGGGGTTGGTCGAGGTGGCCAAGAGGTACTATGAATGGACGGACGCCCAGACACCCGACGTTGCCAACGATGGCAAGGCATTCTATGGGCGCGATTCCATCGCAAACATGATGATCCTCCGCGCCAAGGAATATGGCCACCCGATGTTTATCGTGGATGGCGTCAATGCCACCCTCGACCTGGACAGGGAGACCATGAAGAGCATCTGGGACAACTACTATGTTTCCTTCATCAGCGGCTATTATGCCGCATATGGCCGCTATCGCAGCGACGATGTGAAGATCGGGCGCTCCTTGGCCTACATCGGCTCCACGTCCTCGGCATCCTACTTCCCCACCGAGATCGTGGCGGATGATGGCTCGACGCACAATGTCGAAGTGGCCGTGCTGCCCATTCCGTATGTCGAAGGCAAAGAGAAGCATCTCATCCAGCAGGGCGCCGGCATGGTCGTGACCAAAACGAACGATAAGGAAGAATATGCCAGCGTAGAGTTCTTGAAGTGGTTCACGAACACGCAAAACAACATCGTTTTCTCCTCCGCATCGGCCTATATTCCGGTCAAGAAGGAAGCTGCGAACTATGACAACATCAAAAAGCAGCTGGAGAAAAACGAGCAGACGATGTCCCCCATCGCCGACGAAACGCTGCGCGCTGCACTGGTTGAAATGAGCGAATCGACGCTGTATGCAAACAAGCCCTTTGATGGCGGCGTTGAGGCGCGCGATGTGCTGGACGAGAGCCTGGCAAAGTGGGCCACCACAGATCGTGAAGCCGTGGTCGCGCTGATTGAAAGCGGCACGAGCCATGCCGATGCCGTAGCACAATTCGCCAATGACGAGCATTTTGATGCATGGCTTGCCGAGCTGGAAGCGCAGCTCACAGCAGCCCTCGCATAATC
>JAJDGF010000116.1 GCA_030265545.1 Eubacteriales bacterium OttesenSCG-928-N13 | reverse complement strand
TTTTTCAGGATGCCTTCAACATCCCAGCCGATGATATCGATGCCCTCGGCGCGCACCTGATCAAAGCGCTTGATGCCGTACAGCTCGCGAAACAGCGCCTCGATATAGCCAGCTCCCCAATCGCCCGGATCAATCGGGCTACCAGCGGTGACGACGTAGCAGACCCGCTCGGCCTTGCACAGCCCGAAGGGCTGTCCATCCTCGGTATAATCAAATAGGATCTTGCCCACCGAGATATGATCGATATAGATCTTGAGCATCGCGGGGAAGGAGTAGTCCCAATAGGGCGCACCGATCAGGATCCGATCGGCATCAGCAAACTGTCGCGCCATATCAAATATCGGGTCATCCAGCCTGCCCTCTGCCTTGCGCGCCTCGCGTCGAAGCACCATATCTCCATCAAAGGGCAGAAGCCCCAGATCGACCAATCGCACATGTTCAATCTGCGCATCCGGGTGCATGTTCACGTACTCATCCAAAAACGCGCGACACAGCATGCTGGTTCGACTGACATCCTCCGCGCGCGGGCAGGCATCAATATATAGTAGCTTCATCCTCTCACCTCCGGGTTATTATACCACAAAATGCGCGCCATTCATCCCAAATCATGAAGACAATCGGCAATAAACAGCGCGGAAAGCCCCTATTAACACAAATGTGTTTGACAAGCCATGCGGAATAAGATATAATTGTTCGGTGAGCCGCTCGAGAAAGGCGATCATAAATCCTGCAATTTGCGGGTGCCTGATGCTCGGCGAGTACGTAAACGGGAGGGATCATTTCGGTGTACGCAGTCATTCAGACAGGTGGAAAACAGTACAAGGTGCAGCAGGGCGACGTGATTTACGTTGAGAAGCTGGATCTGCAGGCCGGCTCAGAGATCAATTTTGAAGTGCTGATGCTCGGTGGCGACGATGGCGTCCAGATCGGCAACCCCACACTCGCAAGTGCGAATGTGACCGGCAAGCTGATTGGTCAGGTCAAGGGCGAGAAGCTCGTCGTGTTTAAGTATCGTTCCAAGAAGAATTCGCGCAAAAAGCAGGGCCACCGTCAGCCGTATAGCAAGGTGGAAATCACCGCGGTCGGCTAATATGACCGATGTGCAGATCTTCCGCGCAGGTGCGCGCAGGCTGGGGTTTGAGATCAATGGCCACACGGGGTTCGCGCCATCGGGCGAGGACATTGTGTGCGCGGCCATCTCGGCCATCTCCCAGACGGCGTTGATCGGGCTGACCGACGTGCTCAAGCTTGAGCCGGATGTCAAGATCGATGACGACCATGCACTGCTTCGCGTGATGCTGCCGGACGATGCGCCCGAAAGTGCGCAGATTATCCTCCTCACGATGGAGGAGGGATTGACCAGTATCTATCAACAATACCCGGACTTTGTCCGGATCATGTTTCGGGAACGGAGGTAACTTCTCATGATGATGAATCTTCAGCTGTTTGCTCATAAAAAAGGTATGGGTTCCTCGCGCAACGGTCGCGACAGCCAATCGCAGCGCCTGGGCACAAAGCGTGCCGATGGCCAGTTTGTGCTCGCGGGCAACATCCTGGTGCGTCAGCACGGCACGCGCATCCATCCCGGCAAGAATGTCGGCTTGGGCGATGACTACACGCTGTTTGCCAAGATGGACGGCGTCGTGAAATTCGAGCGCGTCGGCAAGGACAAAAAGCAGGTTTCGATCTATCCGAAGGCGGAAGTCGCAGCCGAATAATTTTGAACCAATTGGCCCGCCGGACATGCGTTTGGCGGGCTTTGCTATACCGTCAAATTGGCAGCATCTGCCAATACGAAAGAGAATGCGATGAAGACACAATGGCGCGGCGGCGAGTTGCTGCTGACGGGAATTCAGTTTGATGCGCAGCTGTGCTTGATGGACAGTGCGCAGAGCTTCGTGTGGAGAGAACACAAGGGCGCATACTATTCGGTGCTGCACGATGCCCCCATCCGCATCAAGCAGGTGGAGGATGGGGTTCGCATCTATCCGGTGAACGAGGCGGAGATTGAGGATTATCTCATCTATCTGGACTTGCTGCGCGATTATGAGCAACTGGCGCTCGAGTATGCAGAGTACCCGTGCATCGTGCGCGCGGTGCGGATGCTGCCCGGGCTCAGGGTGCTGAACCAGCCCACCTGGGAGACGCTGCTGTGCTTCATCCTGTCGGCGAACAACAACGTGGCGCGCATCCGCAAGCTGACCTGGCTCCTGTCCGAGCATTATGGAGCGCTGCACATGCTGGATGATCTGACACTTCGCTCGATGCCCTCGCCCGAGGTGCTGGCGCAGGTGCCCGAGGCGGATCTGAGGAAGCTCGGGTTTGGGTATCGCGCGCCGTTTTTGATCCGCACAGCGCAGATGGTGCTAGGCGGGTTTGATCTTGATGCCCTGCGCCACATGGACTATGAACAGGCGCACGCGCAGCTGGTTCTGCTACCGGGCGTGGGGGACAAGGTGGCTGATTGTGTGCTGCTGATGGGCTGCGGGCATGCGTCCGCGTTCCCGGTGGATGTGTGGGTGGATAGGTTGATGCGCGCCTGGTTCCCGTTGTTGCGAGATTGCGCCAGCAGAACCAAGCTGCAACAAGCGGCGCGGCAGCTGCTGGGAGAACACGCGGGACTGGTACAGCAATTCCTGTTCCATTGCGCGCGCTGCAGTCTGATCCCGCTGGAGGAATGATGCTACCTATAATTAATCCAATTTGTCCACGCTCTTCATGCGCAACTGGATATCGCTGGAGGAATGATACCGCATAGCATCAATGACAAAAGAAAACCCGCATGAATTCTCATCATGCGGGTCTTGGTATTATGAGTTATTATGCGGCTGGTTCCGCTTCCGGCTCAACGGTCGCTTCTGGCTCAACGGTTGCTTCCGGCTCGGTGGTTGCTTCCGGCTCGGCGGTCGCTTCTGGTTCGACGGTCGCTTCCGGTTCGACGGTTGCTTCCGGCTCAACGGCTGCCTCTTCGGTGGGCTCCAGATCAGGCATCGTCACATCCAGACCTTCGCCTGTGACGATCGCTTTTGAATCCATGATTTGTGAAACAGACGGTGCGTTGTCTGTATTGACGATCACATTGCTGATGCCGCTGCGTGCGTTGATGGCGGTCATCGAGATGGCCAGCACCACAAACGTGGCAACGCTGATCTTGGTGATCATTTCGAGCTTGCCCTCCATGCCGCGCGCCTTGGTCTTGCCCAGAAATGTTTCGGCGCCGCCACCGATAACGCCCAGGTTGCTGCTCGAGCCGTCCTGCATCAGCACGGACACGATGAGTACCAGGCTATTGAGAACCAGCAAAACATTGATGATGATCGTAATGGGGTTCATGGGAATGCCCTCCTTAGAATGCGCCACGCCCGAAAGCCTCGGCATAACTCTGTTTACTTTTGTCCACAAGCGAATTTGCTCGCTTGATGTTTCGGACCGATAAAATCGCGAAAGACAACATATTATAGCACGTCATGCGCGATTTGGCAACCATTTATTGAAGATATTACACCTGCTTCGCAAATTCTGGTGAATCGGGCGACAGACCCAGTTCATCGATGCTCTTAAACAGCGTGTAGCGCGTGCGATAGTCCTTCGCACACATGAGCGAACGATGCGTGAGCGCCTCATCGATGTCGATTTCGGACGGCAGCAGCGGCGAGCCCAGATCGATCATGGCCTGGCGGATGGTGTCATAGCTGGGGAGCTGGTTGAGCTCCTGCACGATCGCATGGAAATTCGCCGAAACGGCATCAAAACGCGCTGCCAGCTGCTCCGGCGTGAGGAAATCGCCCGGGTTTTCCTTCATGATGCTGCGCGCAGTGGCCTCGCCGTAGGATTCGATCATGAACCGCTCGCGCTGCGCATGGCTGAGTTGCTGCGAAAGCGCGCGCTGTTTATCGAACTTGCTCGGATCAAGCGCCTTGAACTGCTCAAAATAGGGCCAGATCAGAAGCGTGGATACCCCAACCGACGTGCCGTGCTGCGGGGGACGCTTGCCCGCCTGCAGCTGCTGCATCTCCCAATAATGGGCGATGTTGTGCTCCACGGATGCCACGGCGCGGGTGTTGCCGATGACCATGATGGTCATCCCGGCCAGCAGCAGCGCCTCGATCAGAATGCGCGTGCCCGTCTCGGTGCGCGCCTTGATCTCAGGGATGTTCTTGAGCAGCTTATTCACGGCGTCCGTCACGATCTCGCCGCAGGAGGGGCAATAGATCTCATCTGTCACGATGCTGGATATCACCCAGTCGGCCTTTGCGATATACTTGCCCAGCACGTCGCCCACGCCCGAGATGAACATATCGACCGGGGCGGTGCGCAGCACGTCCAAATCACACACGATGATCTCCGGACAGATGGCCTGCACATGCACCTTGGTGCCCCGAAGGATCATCGGCGCGATCACGGAGGTATAACCATCCATGGACGGTGCGGTGCCCACGCACACGAACGGGCGCTCGGTCTGAGCGGCCACGGTGCGCGTGGTATCGGTGATGGAGCCCGAGCCGACGCTGACGAAAAACTCGGTCGACATGCTCATCGTCATGAGCACTTCGCCCACGGCGCTCTCGTCCGGAATCAGCTCGCCCTCGCGCTGCAGCACGCACAGCGTGACCTGATAGCCGCCCTTGATGAGCGCATCATATGCCTTGCGACCGGCCACCTCATAGGTGATTTCGTCCGCCACCAGCACGCAATTTGTGCCCAGCTCGCGCGCATCGACATAGCTCGCCAGCTGATCGATCAACCCCGTCCCGACATAGATATCCTGCATCGGCTGGTTATGCTGATGGCCGCAATGGCATTTCAAATTGGACATTTGCAGTCGATCCCCGTGATAGCTGATTCGTATCGACATGCGCCAGACCTCCTCAAACGGTATTTGTGTCATCTACCATTTTACACGATTGCGCGCCAAACCGCAATCACAGAATGATTTCGAATGCTGGCAGGATTTGACGAATCGATGGCGAATTATGAATAAGGTTTCAAAAGCATGGATTGTAGGGGGAGCAACTGTTTGACTGTCACGCCATTGATGTATATTATCGTGTGTCCGCTCGTGTTTTTGGCGTCCTGTGTGGATGCGATCGGCGGAGGTGGGGGGTTGATCTCCTGGCCGGCATATTGGCTGTCTGGGATCGGCAAGGAGCTGACCGGGGGATCGAACAAGTTCTCTGCCAGTCTGGGCACGCTGGTGGCCACGATCCGCTATTTCAAGAGCGGCAAGATCATGCTGGCGCCTGCGCTGCTGACGGCGGCGGGCTCCCTGTGCGGCGCACCGATCGGGGTGGAGCTGTATGACAGGGTGCCATCTGAAACGGTGAAATTGTTCATGCTGTGTGCGATCCCGGTGGTGTTTGTGATCATGCTGCTCACGAAAAATGTGAAGCCGCAAGAAAAGCAACTCGGCAAGATCGGGCTTGGGCTGTGCTTTGCGATTGGGCTTGCGTGCGGCGCGTATGATGGGTTCTTTGGGCCGGGCACGGGCATGTTCTTGATCCTGCTTCTCACGCTGGTGGTGGGGATGGACAAGGTGACCGCCTCGGCCACGTCCAAGGTGGCGAATCTGGCATCCAATGTGATGTCGCTGGTGCTGTTCATCAGCAAGGGGTATGTGCTGTATGCGCTGGCCGTGCCCGCCGCGCTGTGCTCGATTGCGGGTGGGTATCTGGGTGCGAAGCTGGCGCTTCGGTATGGTGGCAGATTCGTGTTTTATGTGATGCTGGTGGTGCTGCTTCTCATGCTGCCGTTCATCATCTTTTTCAAGTAGATAGCGAACACTCATGCTACCGTTCATCATTTTTTTCAATATAGATAGCAAACGGAGCTGCGATGAT
>JAJDGF010000115.1 GCA_030265545.1 Eubacteriales bacterium OttesenSCG-928-N13 | reverse complement strand
AATCCCTTCCTCTTTCAAATCCAAAGAAATCAAGTGAATGTCATCCTCCGTACATAAAAAACCACCTCACAATATGTGAAGTGGTTCTGCCTGTTGACAAACTTATCGATTGTACTTAACGCCCGGAACGATCAGGATGCAGGATTTCGGGCACACCTTGGCGCATTCGCCGCAGCCGGTGCAGTCCCAATCGATGACGGTGTGCTTGCCCTGCGCGTCCCGCGTGATCGCCGCGAACTGGCACGCCTGATCGCACTTCTTGCAGTCAATGCAGCTTGTGTGATCGATGACCGCGCGCTTCCTCAGGCGATCATTGCTGGATATCGCGCCGGTCGGGCACTTGTCCGCGCACTGCATGCAGCCCACGCACTTCTCGGCATTGATCTTGGGCGGCAAGTTTTCTCGCATCGTGATCGCGCCAAATTTGCAGCTGCGCTGGCATTTGCCGCAGCCCAAGCAGCCCGCCAGGCAGTTATCGCGCACAATCTTGCCCTTCTCCATCGCGCTGCAGGTGCGGTGCACCGCGCGATCCCGCGAAAGCAGCTTGATGATATCGCGCGGACAGCTGTTCACGCACAGCCCGCAGCCCACGCACAGATCCTCATCCACATACGCCAAGCGCTTGTCGCTCATCTTGATCGCGCCAAACGGGCAAGCCACCTGGCAATCACCCAGCCCCAGGCAGGCATTGGCGCACGCCTTGTCCCCCTGCCCAGCCAGCAGCGCATTCTTGCAGGTCATCGGCCCCAGATAGTCCGAATGGATCTGACACTTGTCCGTATCGCCCTTGCACAGGATCTTGGCCACCATGCGCTCCTGCGTCTCCGGCTCAATGCCCATCACGTCTCCAACGGCCTGCGCCACAGCGTCCCCGCCCACCGGGCACAAGGTGACCTTGGCTTCACCGTCCGCGACGGCAGACGCATAGGCATCGCACCCTGCATAGCCGCATGCGCCGCAATTGGCACCCGGCAGCAGCTGACGAATCGATGTCTTCAAGGGATTCTCCGGCACGGCGAAGATCCGCCCGATCAGCGACAGCACGCCGCCAAATATCAGCCCCATCGCCCCCATCACGCCCGCCGCGACCAGCACATTCATTACATTCATTGAAACAAACCCCTTATTTCGTGGTTATTGCGTCCCATCAGATCAGCCCGTTGAACCCGGCAAACGCGACTGAAATCAGCCCCGCCGTGATCAGTGCGCCCGGGAAGCCCTCCATCCATTTTGGCATGTTGGACATGGTGAGCCGCTCCCTGATGCCCGCGAACAGCACAATCGCCAGCGTGAAACCAAGTGCAGCTCCGATGCCGTTGATCACCGATTCGATCAGATTGTAGCTCTTTGTCACGTTCAGGATCGTCACGCCCAGCACCGCGCAATTGGTGGTGATCAGCGGCAGATACACGCCCAGCGCCTGATACAGCGAAAAGCTGATCTTCTTGAGCACCATCTCGACCACCTGTACCAGCACCGCGATCACGAGGATGAACGCGATGGTCTGCATGTATTCCATGCCGAGCGGCACCAGCAGATAGTGCTGAATGAAATACGTAAACAGCGATGCGATGCCCATCACGAACGTGACCGCCATGCCCATGCCGAACGCAGTCTCGATCTTTTTGGACACGCCCAGGAAGGGACAGATGCCCAGGAACTGTTGCAGCACGAAGTTGTTTACCAGCACCGCGCCGACCAATATCATCACAATGTTCATGGTTTCTCCCCCTTCTTATGCGTTATTCTTGCGATTGGACAGCGCATTTACCGCCGCCAGCAGCAGCCCCAGCATGATGAATCCGCCGGGCGCCTGCGTGATGATCATCATGGGCTTATATCCCTCATACAGGATGTGCACCCCGAAGATCGTGCCATTGCCGAGCAGCTCGCGGATGATTGACAGCAGCGTGATCGCCAGCGTGAAGCCGATGCCCATGCCAAGTCCGTCCACCAACGCCGGGAGCGGCGGGTTTTTGAACGCAAACGCCTCGGCGCGCGCGAAGATGATGCAGTTCACCACGATCAGTGGGATATAGATGCCCAGCGATTCGCTCAGCGCGGGCAGGAATGCCTTGATCGACAGATCCACGATCGTCACGAAGGTGGCGATCACGATGATAAACGCCGGAATTCGGATGCGCTCCGGGATCACATTGCGCAGCAGCGAAATGAATAGATTGGAGAATACCAGCACGAACGTGGTCGCGAGCCCCATGCCCACCCCGTTGACTGCCGCGGTGCTGATCGCCAGCGTCGGGCACATGCCCAGCAGCAGGCGGAATGTCGGGTTCTCGGTGATGATGCCGTTTGTAAACACCTGTTTCAGCTTCATGCCGCCGCACCTCCATTCTGCGCCGATTCCTCGGCTGTTGCACCGCCATTCCCATCGGTTGTCGCGCCAGTCTGCGTATCGGATGTTGCACTACTCGGTGTAGTAGATGCTGCTCCGCTTTGCGCGCCAGCTGTTGCACCGCTTTGTGCATCTGATGTTGCTCCGCTCTGTGCGTCAGATGTTGCACCGCTTTGTGCATCTGATGTTGCGCCGCTCTGTGCATCGGATGTTGCGCCGCTCTGCGCATCGGCCGATGGATTCGGGACTGCCTCGCTATTCGCGCTGCCGATCCCTAGCACCTGCGCCGCATAGCGGAATGCCTGATCCACGCCGCTCAGCACCGCCTTGGACGATACCGTCGCACCGCTGATGGTGTCCACGTCGCTAGCCAGCGCCCCTGTATCCACAGGCTTGCCCGGGAACTGAGACAAGAATTCTTCATCCGCCACCTTGCTGCCCAGTCCGGCCGTCTCACTCTGGCTATTGATGGACAGCGCGCTGACCGCGCCCTCCGACGAAATGCCCAGCGTCATCACGATCGGCCCTTTGTATCCGGTGGAAGAAATCTGGAACGTATAGCCAATGATCTGCTCGTCCTTGACCACGCTATGAACCGCTTCGATGTCCGGATAGCTCTCGGCATCCACCAGCTCCATCTCGTCGAACCGATCATACACCGGCATCACTGCATCGCGCGCGGCATTGGCCTTCTTGACGGCCTGGCGAGCAATCGGGTCCTTGGTGATCTCGTTGGTTGCCGCCAGTGCCAGCGCCGCCACCAACGCGAACAGGAACAATCTGAGCGATAGTTTCAGGGTTTCACGCATGATTGCGCACCTCCCCATACACGCGCGGACGCGTGACGCGCTCAATCAGCGGCGTGGCCAGATTCATAATCAAGATCGCGTAGCTGGTGCCCTCCGGATAGGTGGGGTTGAACCTGCGAATCACGAACGTCAGCAGTCCCACGCCCAGCGCGAAGATCACCCTGCCCCACAGCGTGACCGGGCAGGTGGCGTAATCAGTCGCCATGAAGAATGCACCCAAGATCAGCCCGCCCGACAACATCTGATACAGCGCCGAATCCCCAGGCCCCGTGATGCTACCTGTGTGGATCCAGAAGAAGATGAATGTGCTGCCCAGAATCGTGAGCGGAATGCGCCAATCGATCACCTTACGGATCATCAGATAGACGCCGCCGATCAGCAGATACAGCTTGCCCACCTCGCCAATGCAGCCGGGGATATGGCCCAGAAACAAATCCTTCAGCGGATACACTTGTGCGCTGAGCGCCACCAGCGGCGTTGCGCTGGATATGGCATCCACCGTGCTCGAACTGACCGCATCCACCTGCGCGGCGGCACCCGCCATGTCAAACGCGCTGCCCGTCATCAGCCCCATCCAGGAGGCCATCAAGATCGCGCGCGCTGCGAGCGCCGGATTCATGAAGTTCTGACCCAGCCCACCAAAGATCTGCTTCACCAGCACGATCGCGATGCCCGTGCCGATGACCACCATCCAGGGTGGCGCACTGGCCGGCAGATTGTATGCGAGCAATAGACCCGTCACCACCGCGCTCAGATCGGTCACGGTGATCGGTTTTTTCATCGCCCTTTGGATGAGCGCCTCCCACAGCACCGCGGACACAACAGATATCAATATGAGCTCCAGCGCCGTCCAGCCGAAATGCCATACGCCAAATGCGCCCGCCGGAAGCAGCGCAATGATGACCTCCAGCATGACGGAGCGGGTCGTTTGGCTCGCGCGAATGTGCGGCGATGAGGTCACCCGCATCAGCGGTTTGGTTGGTTGCATGAGTGTTTCCTCCAAATGCATGATAGGGAGCATGTCCCCGAATGGTTACGCCTGTGTGCGCTTGCTGCGCAAAGGGTCTGACGCAGCGGAATGGTTACGCCTGTGCGCGCTTGCTGCGTTTGGTCAGCTCTCGCTTCGCAACGCGGATCGATTGCACCAGCGGCAGCTTGGCCGGACAGATGAAACTGCAGGCGCCGCACTCGATGCAATCCATGGCATGGCAGTCCTTGGTCTCGTCGAACCGCTCGCGCTCAGACAGCGCATGCAGCGTCATCGGCAGCAGATGGATCGGGCATGCGCGCGCGCACTTTGCGCAGCGAATGCAGTTGGATACCGGCTTGCTGTGCTTGGTATCGTCCTCCAGCAGCAGCACGCCCGAGGTACCCTTGACCACCGGTGTATCCAGGTTATAGGCCGAGAAACCCATCATCGGGCCACCCAGCACAACCTTGTTCACGCCCGGCAGCTGCCCGCCGCACAGCGCGATCAAATCCCCCATCGATTCACCCACGCGCACGCGCAGGTTGCGCGGCCGGCTGATCTGACCCGTCACGGTGATCGTGCGTTCAATCAGCGGCCTGCCGCTTCTGAGACACTCGGAAATCGCGGCGGCGGTGGACACATTGATCACCACGCAGCCCGCGTCCATCGGCAGCTTGCCGGAGGGCACCTGCCTGCCGGTGAGCACCTGGATCATCTGCTTTTCGCCGCCCTGCGGGTACTTGGCCATCAGCGGGACGACCTTGATATCCTTGCCCTGTGCCGCCTGTGTCAGGGCAGCGACAGCGTCCATCTTATTGTCCTCCACGCCGATAAACGCGCGCTCGGCAGACAGGATGCGGCGTGCGATCATAAGCCCATCAACCACGCTCTCGGGTCGCTCCAGCATGGTGCGGTGATCGCTGGTGAGATAGGGCTCGCATTCGCCGCCATTCAATATCAATGTATCAATGTGCTTTTCGGGCGGAGGTGCCAGCTTGACCGCCGTTGGGAATGCCGCACCACCCAAGCCCACAATGCCCATCTCGCGAATCGCACTCAGCAGCTGCTGCACGTCCATCTGGTCAGGGTTCATTGGCTGAATGGAAGGATCCCATTCGTCAAGCCCGTCATTTTCAATCACGATCGCAGGCATCGCCGCGCCCAGCGCATTGGCACGCTGCTTGATGCCCAGCACCTTGCCGGACACACTCGCGTGCACAGGTGCCCCGACAAAACCCTTCGGCTCGCCGATCTTCTGACCCATAAAAACGCGCTCCCCCGCCTTCACGAGCGGTGTACAGGGCGCGCCCACGCTCTGCGACAGCAAAATCGCCACTTGCTCAGGCGCAGGTGCAACTTCCGTAGGCATGCGCCCGGTGAGCGACTTGCCATTGTAGTTCTCGTGCGGGTGCACCCCGCCCCGGAATGTTTTTAGCGAGATCAATGAACCGACCCCCATCATATCATCTATCGCACATCGATTGCATGCGATTTCATACCTATCATAATATATCACATTTTCATGTATTTTTGAAGGGTTTTATGATCCAAATAGATAGTTATTTCGTTCACAAACCAGACGTTTCTGCATCGCAATGACAATCATGCCAAATAACTGCCGTTTCATACCATATTGGCCTTTGAATCAAAATCATTCACAACATGGATTGCACGATAAACGTCCCGCAGTTTGCACTACGGGGCGTTCGCATGTTGACGGACCCCATTGGGAGGTCTGGAGG
>JAJDGF010000114.1 GCA_030265545.1 Eubacteriales bacterium OttesenSCG-928-N13 | reverse complement strand
CACCCTCCATGCCTCCCAGTCGAGTTTGTCAACAGTCTGGGGAACTCCTGAGTTTTCGGGAGTTCCTTTTTCGTTGCTTGATGGGGCGCAAAATGTGGTCTTACAGCGTGCCTTGTCCCCAAATAGGCAGGAATCATTTGCATAAACTTGTTATGATCGCATTTGCCTGCTTCTTGTTGATTGGCGTATTATGTGCATATTTTCAAGATGCTGATATCTATGAATTGTGTCTCTTTGGATAAATGCGGGTTGATTTAATATGTAGCGCATTGATATATGGCAAAGTTTGTAGTAAAATATAGAAGGTAGCATACTAAACAACTAGGACAAAACATAGGAGAAAAAATGAAATCGGAAACACTTTATTTGAACATCATCAATCATCTGCGGGATGGCGTGTATTTTGTCGACAAAGATCGCAGAGTCCAATTCTGGAATCACGCGGCCGAGGAGCTGACCGGCTATACGGCGGATGAGATCATCGGCAAGGCATGTGCTGAAACCATGTTGAACCATATCGACGAGGAAGGAAGGCCGCTTTGCATCGTTGGGTGTCCGCTCTTTTCCACGATCGTCGATGGGGAGCAGCGCACCGCGCGCGTTTTTGTGCGGCACAAGGATGGGCACAGAATCCCGATCATTGTGAACATCTTCCCGATCTATGAGGAGGGCGCGATTGTGGGCGCGGTGGAGGTCTTTACGCGCGATACGCCCACCGTGTATGAGGACAACCTGATCTCGACATTGACCAACAACGCCATGTACGACGAGATGACTGGGCTTCCCAATCGGAGATATCTCGAGAGCTTCTTGAACTATAGCATGGACAATTATGCTCGGTTCGGCAAGAAATTCGCCGTGCTCATGGCGGATGTGGACGATTTTTCCGCATTCAACAACAATTATGGACATGAGCTGGGGGATACCGTGCTGAAGAACATCGGCGCCTCCATCCGAAAGAGCATCCGTCAGAGCGACCTGTTTGGCCGTTGGGGCGGGGAGGAGTTCCTGGGCGTGTATTCGATTGCGCAGGAAGAGGATGCGGCACTGATTGCTGAGAAGCTTCGTCAGCTGATCATGAATACCGAGGTGGTGCATATGGGCGAAGCGCTGGGTGTGTCCGTGTCGATCGGGATTGCGACTGTGCAGCCGGACGATACGGCAAAGAGCATCGTAAACCGCGCGGATGAACTCATGTATCAGAGCAAAGAGAACGGGAAGAACCGAGTCACCGCGCAATAGAACCAAAGTTTCATATCATTCGGGGGGAGCGGCGCATATTGCCGCTCCTTTTGTATAGATATATATAGGGAAATACCGCGTTGGCGGGTGCCTTAGCGCCCAGGATTTCTAGTCGTATGCGCCGTGCGACGTTGCTTCCCCTCGAAAGACCCCCCAGCATTTCTTTGGATAAGCGCCTTGTACGATACAATCATCCCGAAAATCCTGGTCATTTTGACGCATACCAACACCCTCGAAAATGGATAACCAAAATTTGTCATAAAAAAATGTCAACCAAATCCAGGGAACGTACGTCTAAGACATTGAATACCAAATTTCGAGGCTCCTAGCGGAAGGAGGGCGCATGAGCAAAAAGAGGCCGAAAAAGCGCAAAAACAGAGGATTGGGGCTTTTGATCGGGGTCATATCGGTCATATTGATCGGGGTGATCCTTGTGGCGGGCTACTACCTGCTGAAGCAATATGTCGAATACAAGCAGGGCGAGGATAGCTACGGCCAGCTGGCGCAGATGGTTGGATCGGACCAGCAGGGATGGAATGCACCCACGCAGGGCGGCGACATTGCACCGCCGGGCGGCTGGCCTGCGATCGATTTTCAGGCGTTGAGTGCGCAGAATTCAGACATCGCGGGATGGTTGTTCATGCCCGATTCGGCGATCAACTATCCGGTCGTGAAGGGCACAGACAACGAATACTATCTCAAGCGGCTGTTCAACAAGAAGAGCAATTCGGCTGGGACATTGTTCTTCGATGCGCGCAACCAAGATGGTCTGCTGGACCCAAACACGATCATCTATGGACACAACATGAAGAACGGCAGTATGTTCCAGGCAATCACGCTCTATAAGGACAAGAAGTATTACGATGAGCACCCGCGCATGTATCTGCTGACCCCACAAGGGAACTACGTGATCGAGCTGTTCAGCGGGTTTGTGACCCGTGTGAGCGATGATACTTGGCAGCGGAATTTCGAAAACGAGGGCTCCTATGCCGACTGGATCGCACGGGCGAAAAAGAAATCCACATTCCAAACGGATCTGCAGGTGACATCGAGCGATCGATGCATCACGCTGTCCACATGCAGCTATGAGTATGACGATGCGCGTTACGTGGTGGTTGGGAAGTTGACGCGCGTGAACTAGGGCATGTCAAAACGCCCTAGTAACAGAACAAATCGATGGGAGGTATGGATCATGAATAGGACTAGACGTTGGGTTGCAATGCTGGCGGTGACGCTGTCGCTGTTGCTTGCTGGTACGCCGCTACTGGGCTCGATTGCGATGCCCGCCTTGGCGGAAGGCTTCATGAGCGTGGAATCGTTTGACATGCTTGCGCAGGATTATTATGAGGCGGACGCAGGCACTTCGATGAAGTCGCTTGGTTTGCCGACCACATTGGCTGCGATCGTGGATGGAGAATATACCCAAATCGCAGTAATTGGTTGGATGAGTGAGCCGTCCTATAGCAAGGATCGGGCTGGCAGCTATACGCTCACCCCGCTGTTTGATGAGACGATATATAGCGTTCTGGCGATGGCGCCGACCGTTTCGGTGACGTTGAACAGTGTATCAAAACCGGAGCCGGAACCAGAGCCCGAGCCCGAGCCGGAACCAGAGCCCGAACCGGAACCCGAGCCCGAACCGGAACCCGAGCCGGAGCCAGAGCCGGAACCAGAACCCGAACCGGAACCAGAACCCGAACCGGAACCTGAGCCAGAGCAGCAGGTGGACGTATATGAACCTGCACCTGCGATCAATCCGCCTAGACAAGATATTGATGTTGTGCCAGCCCCGCCGCAGGCCTCCGCCCAGCAAGGGATGAGAGATCCTGTGATTACGCAGATTGCTTCGCTTGATGAACAGCTGCTTCATCAGCAGTTGGAGCCGGGCGCATCGATCGATCAGGTGCAGCTGCCAAGGACGCTCGATGTGATGTTGGATGACCAGCAGGCACAACTGAATGTTGCCTGGATTCCCATGCCGGATTATGAAGGCGAGATAGGGGAATACACGTTTGAGCCGTTCTATACGGATGGCTATGCGCTGGCGGATGGCGTTTCGATGCCGGTGATTTCATTGACGGTTGCAGCGCCTATTGCACCCAAAATCACGGGCGTGGAGCCTCTGGCCACAGAGATTGCGAACCAGCAGATCAATGAGGGCAATCTGCCCAATCTGCCCGAGTATCTGACCGCAGCGCTGAACGGCCAGCCCGAGCAACTGCAGGTGAATTGGATCGCGCAGCCCGATTATCAGGGCGCCGTGGGTGAGTACGCGTTCTATTCCATATTCACGGATGGCTATGAAATCGAAGACGGCGTGAATCCGCCGATGATACGGGTGAATGTGGTGAGGCCCATCCCGACCATCACGAGCATCTCCGCGCTGGATGATGCAATCGCGAACCAGCAGATCACCGAGGGCGAGATGTTGAACCTGCCGCAGGCATTGTATGTGGAGATTGACGCACAACCAAACCAGCTGGCGGTGACGTGGAACGCTGAGCCCGTCTATGAAGGCGCGGTTGGTGAATACACCTTCGCGCCCAGCTATGACGGAACCTATCAGTTCACGGATGGCGTGACGCTGCCCACGATTCATGCGGTCGTGAATGAGCACATCCCGACCATCACGAGCATCTCTGCGCTGGAGGATTCGATCGCGAACCAGCAGATCACTGAGGGCGAGATGTTGAACCTGCCGCAGGCATTGGACGTGGGGATTGATGGACAACCAAACCAGCTGGCAGTGACATGGAACGCTGATCCCGTCTATGAAGGTGCGGCTGGTGAATATACCTTCGCGCCCAGCTATGACGGAACCTATCAGTTCACGGATGGCGTGACACTGCCCACGATCCATGCGATCGTGAATGAGCACATCCCGACCATCACGAGCATCTCCGCGCTGGATGATGCAATCGCGAACCAGCAGATCACCGAGAGCGAGATGTTGAACCTGCCGCAGGCATTGGATGTGGAGATTGACGGACAACAAAGCCAGCTGGCAGTGACTTGGAACGCTGATCCCGTCTATGAAGGTGCGGTTGGTGAATACACCTTCGCGCCCAGCTATGATGGAACCTATCAGTTCACCGATGGCGTGACGCTGCCCACGATCCATGCGATCGTGAATGAGCACATCCCGACCATCACCAATGTGGACCCGCTGGACGACGATGTGAGTCAGCAGCAGGTGGATGAGGGCACTCCGATTTCCGAACTGAACTTGCCGCAGACACTGGGCGTGACGCTGGATGACGATGTTTCAACCGAGGTGGATGTGGACTGGACGCCCGAAACCGAGTATGACCCGAACGAAGTGGGCGATTATCTGTTTGATGCCAGCTACAACGGTGAATATGAACTGGCGAGCGATTTGCAGCTGCCCCGCATAAGGATATCCACGAAAGCAGCGGGGGATACAATCTCCGCATTCGCCCAGCTTGCCTCGGATGTCGCTACACAAACAGTCAATTATGGAACAGACACAGACGGTTTAAATCTGCCAAACGAATTGAGCGCAACGGTCAATGGAAGCGATGGTACGGTTGCTGTCACTTGGGCTTCGACGCCAGAATATGATGCTGAAGTGCCGGGAACCTACGTGTTCGCTGCAACGTTGAATGATGCGTATACGATCAATGGAGGTGTGACACCTCCCACGATCGCGGTCACCGTTTCCTCGCAGACAGGGGAGCTTCATGTCACGGATCCGAGTGATCAGACGGTGCAGGAGGGCGAGGAAGCCATCTTCGAGGTCAATGCAACCGGCGGAAGTGGCACTTACACCTACGAATGGATGATGTATGCCAATGCGCAGGATGCCACGAATGAAACGGGTGGAATCGCGGTGGGCACGGAATCGATGCTGACGCTGACTGGGGTCACGCTTGACATGAATGGGCAGTACTATCGCTGCACCGTGACGGACGACAACCTTGATGCGGTCACATCTGCTGCCGCGCTGCTGACCGTGTATGAACCGAGCCTTGCAGATCCGAGTGAGAACAGCATATCGCTCAGCGAATACACGGTGGATGCCAAGGACAACTTCACCATCACCGCCGAGGGTGACCGCCAGGACGAGGATGGCATTTGGCCGGGTGATACGCGTTATGTCCCGATCGGCTGGGAGATCGATGATAAGGATGGCACGTTCAAACACAGCAACGACAAATACACCGCCAGCACATCAATTGCACAGCCGGGTGAATATACACTGCTGGTAACGTTCGGATTGTACACCTATGACGGCGATGAATGGGTATACACCTCGGGTGCAGACGACACTAAGATGGTCGATTTCGAAGTGGTGAAGGTGCCCGTCGAGCGCGTGACGCTAAACCATCATTCGCTGACGCTGGAGGAAGGCGACCGCGTTCAGCTGAAGGTCACGATTTACCCGAGCAATGCAACGGACAAGGGCGTGAGCTTCTATAGCGATGATGAGGACATTGCCACCGTGAACAAAGACGGTTATGTGACGGCGAAATCGCTGGGCGAAACCACCATCACTGCGATCACGGACGATGGAGATTTCGAGGACACATGCGACATCGAAGTGATTGAATATGAATATGACGACGATGACGATGATGTGCCTGAGACATCCGACCCCGCGCTGCCGATGGGCGCGCTGATCGCGATCATAGCGGTTGCGCTGGCGGCACTGGTAACGCTGCTGATCGTGTATAGGAAACGCAGCAAGAAGTAAGATGGTTCAATGACTGACAATTT
>JAJDGF010000113.1 GCA_030265545.1 Eubacteriales bacterium OttesenSCG-928-N13 | reverse complement strand
AGTCAGACGGTCAAACTCGTCATAGGAGTTGTGTACTGTCCCGCCGTTGGCGAACTCACTCCGGAGCAGCTTGTGGCTCCTGTCCGTGTCATACACGTTGGTGGAAAGCACCTTGTCCCCCACCTTCACCTGCGTCTGCGCGCCGAGGGCATCATACTCAAAGGTGTAGGTCACGTCGTTCGCCGCGTTCCCGTCCGTGTTGTGCTTCACCGTCTTCAGGCGACCCTTGTCATAGGTGTATTGGTTGCGGTAGGTCTTGCCATCCGCCGCCGTCTGCACGGAGCTGAGCCGCTTTGAGCCATCGTAGGTATAGTTCACCTGCTGCTCGTTCGGCCCCTTCACCCAGCTCAAGGTGCCGCTCGTCTCGTCCACCTGCTGATGCGCCTGCTTGCCCCGCGCGTTCGTCGTGGATGCTGTGTGGTTGCCGTTCTCGGTGTATTCCGTCTTGCTCAGGATGCTGGGCGAACCGTCCTTGTTGTCCTTGCTGAGCTTGGATGTCAGCTGGTTGCCATACGCATCGTATGTGTAGTCGCTCCGCATGCCCATCGGCGTGGTGCTAGCGATATGTCATGGGCAAGCGCAGCGCCGCATGGGCAAGCGCCTCCGTGTTTTGAACGGCAATGCTGCTCGTCACCTTCATGCCGGCCAATGTATATTTGACAGAGATCCCGGGGGCGATGTCTTCATAGCTGACCTGCGCATACTTGGTCATGTTGTCCGAGCGCTTATCTTGCTGCGATTCCGCGGCATCCAGCAGCTCCGGATCCAGCTCCTTCGCCGTGAGCTTTTTCCCCGTCAGCTGGGCGATGCGCTGCGCTTCAGCGACAAGCCGCTCGAGCCTCATCTGCGCGCCCGGCTTCACGAGTGCCTCCGCGTTGCGCGCAATGCTTTCCAGATCCCATTCCAGCGTGTGTCCTTTGCTCGTCATGCGCACCAAGGAACCCTCGCCCGCCTGCTTTGCCAACTCCACGTTCATGCTGGATGCTTTGTTGCGCAGCACTGCACGCCCATCTTTGTCCTGTGCATCCTCCAGGTTGTTGTCAATTTCAAGCCACTGCGCATCTTCCGCCTCGCGATAGTGCACGGACTCGCCATATACCACCGCCTGATGACGACCCTCGCCCAGATCAAAATGTTTCGAGAATTCCTGGCGCTTTGCGATCTCTTCCCCGCCAACCAGCGTTTTATATAGCTCCACACTTCTTACATTCGGATATTCCTCAATGCTGTTTGTATCGAGATTCAATTCCTCATTTCGAGATGTGTCCATTTTCATGGTGTTCTCCTCTCTGTCCCAGCGTCGATGTTGCATGTCTTGTGCATTGCAATCAATCGCGCCATGTTTGCTTTGGTACTGTCGCTATATTCAATAACAAACACTACCATTCGTATTATATCACATTTTTTACGGCTTTTGTTCCATATTTCTCAGGCAAATATGTGCCATAATGCTTGTAGTCACAGTCAAATCTCAGTTTTTCCACGTCAATTGCAACAAGCGCTGCCATCAAACCCCTATCCATGAGACACCAAAAAAACCCCCAGAATCCAATGATTCCGAGGGGTTCGGTTGACAGAGTCAGAAGGACTCAGTTACTTTTCGGTAAAACATCAATTTCGAGACACAACCCCCCGGAATCCAATGATTCCGAGGGGTTCGGTTGGAAGAGCCAGAAGGACTCAGTATGCTTTTCGATAAAACTCTCTCAACAGATCGCGAAGCGCCTGAAACTGTTCAAACCCATTTTGATACAACATTGCATGCTCCGAATTGGGTGTAAACACCGTATCCACGGTGCGGAACCGCTCGACAGCCTCATAATCCTCATAGATGCCTGCACCAACACCTGCCAACACGGCTGCGCCAATGGGATCGGTCGTATCGGTGGCCGTTGTCCGAATCAGCGGAATGCCCAGGATATCGGCGATGGTTTGAACCATCGCATCCTCATTGGACCCATGACCGACCACAAACAAGCGGCGAATTACTTACACCTCCTTCCTAATGACGCGAATGACAGCATGACGGCTGTGACGGCATGACAGGTCAGTCCTCCAAACCATTGATCTGCAGAAACGATGCAAAATTGATCGCAAGATCCCCCTGAGCGAACCGATTCGGATCGGCGAAGGTTCTCATTTTTTCGAGCCTTGCGAGCCGTTCGGTGCGAGAATCATCGAACAACGTGGGAGCTTGTCCCGGCAGTTTCGAGCGGACGTTCGCCTCTATCGCAGCTCGTGCAACCGGGTCGCGAGAAAAAGGCGCAATCGCCACTCGAACAGCTGCCATGCTTTGCGACAAGCTTTCGGCATCCAACATCCCAACCATGTGCAGGGTGTTTGATAGTTTCAGGTCATAGTTTTCGGGAGTCTCCTTTGCAAATTCCGACTCAATTGATCTGCATTCTCGGTCGATCTCGAGATTCAATAGCTCGCCTATGGCGGCGAATGCAACCATTTCGCCGTTGTGACTAAGGTCTTGTTCGTGTCAGAAAACATCATTTGATCTCCTTTCTATCTTTTTGTATGCGTGCATTTTAACTTCATTTGAAGTTATTACACACTCACATTATATACAGGATTATCTAATATGTCAAGCTAATTTGAAATAATTATTGCATTTGCGATCATTTTGTGATATTATGCAGATGGAGGTGAAGAATCAATGGATGTATATGAGCGCATAGATCAACTGATACACGACCGCGGAACAAGTCGAAGAAAACTTGCTCAGATGGCGGGCATTACGCCAAATTCACTAAATTCATCGTTCAGTAGGAAGTCCAACTTGTCTAGCGAGACTGTGGCAAAATTAGCGAAAGCACTTCAAGTTGACGTGGGTTATTTGATCAATGGATGTACGGACAGCGAATTGATTGCAGAAAGGCAACAGCATGATGCGGTATTGATTGAGCAGATTGAGATGACCCCTGGAATGGTGGCACTATTACGGGAAGTGCAAGTATATGTCACTGTTCTTCTGCGATTCGGCGCGGGATCAGCTACGCCTGGAGATATGGCAGACGCTATGGAGAAGGTACTACAATTGAAAGAAGCCAGCGGAATTTCTCAGGAAGAACTTATCGAATTAGTTAAGATATCAACTCGATCAACTCGCGAAACAGAACTCAAGCAAGAGATTGACCGAATAACATATGATGAGTAAATGCCGTCACAGCCGTCATGCTGTCATTTGCGTCATTATCGTCATTTGCGTCATAAAAGGAGGATAACATCATGCCACGCGGAAAGGCACCAAACGGAAGTGGAACCATTTATCAGCGCAAGGATGGTAGCTGGACAGCTCAGTATATAACCGGGCATGATCCCGGTTCGGGAAAACGGATCCGAAAAACCATTTATGGAAAAACAGAAAAAGAAGTTGTTAAGAAGCTTCGCGCCGCAGTGGCTGCAATTGATTCAGGCCAGTACTCCGAACCCGAAAAGATGCCGTTGTCTGTATGGCTAGATAAATGGCTTTTGGAATTCACGGGTAATGTGAAAGAGCATACCCGCGCCACCTACGAAACACAGGTTCGCGTCCACATAAAGCCTGCATTGGGTGCTACGGCGCTGTCTGAGTTGAAACCTGTTGATATCCAAACCTTTTATAATAACCTGTCCAAAGAGAGCAAGGGTACCCCTGCCCTATCGACGAAAACTGCGCGAAATGTGTACGGCGTGTTACATCGGGCGCTCGCTCAAGCTGTGAGCATCGGTTCTTTGAGGACGAACCCCTGTGTAGGCATTGTGCTGACACCCACACAATATAAATTTACGGATTTATCGCCTTTGATGGACGATGAGGTAGGCGACTTCCTTGATGCTTGTAGGGGTAATGCATACGAATCACTTTTCTTCGTTGACTTATATACCGGACTGCGACAATCTGAAATCATGGGGCTGACGTGGGGTAACATAGATTTCAAGATCGGAACGATTTATATTGACCGGCAATTGATTCATGAGAAAAAGAAGGGTGGTATTTACAAGTTTGCGCCACCTAAGAACAACAGGCCGCGTCGAATTACTCCTGCGCCATCTGTTATGCGTATGTTGAAGGGGATACAGCAGCGGCAACGTGAGGACAGGGTGAGGGCTGGAGCAGCATGGCAGAATGACATGGATTTGGTATTTACTGACTCGTTTGGGAAGCACTACGCCCATAACACGATATCGCATAATTTCAAGAAAATTGTGACCAGCATCGGCTTACCGAATTGTAGATTCCACGACTTGCGACACAGTTTCGCGGTGTTATCAATTCAAGCTGGAATAGATGTGAAGACGACGCAAGAGAGCCTCGGTCACCATACCGCCGAATTCACACTGGACGTTTACACGCATGTTTCGGCACGCATGAACCGTGAAGCATCACAGAAAATGGAGTCGATGATAACGGAACATGCGTAACATAAATGAAAATTATTATTACGTAAATTGTTATTTAATTTCTTGTTAGTCGATGCTATTTTTTCGCTGGTTGCAGTGTTACTGGCAGTGAATGCCTATTTTCGAACATAAAGAACCCCCAGAATCCAATGATTCCGGGGGTTTTATGTTGGCAGGGGCAGAAGGACTCGAACCCTCAACAAAGGTTTTGGAGACCCACGTGTTACCATTACACCATGCCCCTATGGCGAACAGACATATTATATCGAATTGTGTCCCTCATGTCAAGCAAAAATTGTGCGCTTCATACAGGCGGCATCACAGCTCAAAGACATTGTCGTCCGAGAACTGCCACGTCTGCTCCAGCTTCGTCACATAGATCGCCTGATACTTCGTACGGTTCTCCGGCTCGATCCAATCTCCCAGATGCGCGATAATCGCATCCATGAACGCATCCCGATTGGCGTATGACTTGTCCTTCAGCAGCGCATCCATGAGCGCCATGATGTTTTCGGGCTTGTCCTCCAGGTTCTCCACATAGCTGAGCATGTTGCGGTGGCAGGGAAAGAACTGCTCATTCATCGCAAGCAGCGCCCGGAACCCGCCATAGATGATGTTTACGACTGCCTTATCCAGCAGGTATTTGTCGCCCTCTTTGGTCGCGCAATCAAAGAAATAGTGCCCCTCCATGTTCAGAATCGAATAGAACAGATCAATGCGCTCCTGCTTTTTCTCGACCGGATACAAGGAGATGCGCGCCACCACGTCCTCCAGCCCATCGATGCGCGAAAACAGCACGCGCGACTTGCGAAATGAGTTGCGGGTCGGGTCGCTGCCCCGCTCTGCCGCCGCGCGCAGATAGTCCATCGTCATATATTTCACGTCAAAATAGCCCGCCTCATAGGTGCTCTCGCCAAAGATGCACTCGGCCTGGCGATTCTCCCGGCAGATGCGCTGATAGGTCTCGGGCGAGACGATCACCATGCCGTCCAGATCGCTGTCCGGGCGCTCCCGCCCCTGCGCGACCGAGCCGCCCAAGATCAACCCGAGCACCTCCGGATCCTTCTCAAAATACTGCTTCATCTTCTCAATGGATTCGATGTGATGTGGATACAATGTCGCTTCCTCCATGCTTCAATTCCCTTGACCGGCGTAGGATGGTTGTCGCTCCCTCTCGCGAGTGGGCGACCCGGCCAAGCCCTCTGCTTGCTCAACCCATTATATCACGTTATCACAATATCGCAAGCAGGAAATGACACACAAAAAGGCGTTTCAATCGCGAAACGCCCTCGTTCTATCCGATGCGATATGCGCGGCTTTTGTCCTGCGCGAGCAGCTCCTTCAGGCTCGGGCTGCCCCTCTCCGCCGCCGCGCGGATGAGCATCTGCTCCTCCAGCACGCCCACACACTGCATCTTGTCATCGTATACCGCCACGCGATGCAGCTGCCTGGCGTGCATCTGCCCCAGCACATCCTGCGCCCGCTGATCGCCGCGCGCCGCCAGCCAACGAATGGGCATCACGCCCTCCTCGGCCAGCTCCTCCTGCCGCTTCACGAAGCTCATCAGCACCGCGCCGTCCGACATCTGCACCTCCCGCGTGGCAGACATCCACAAAA
>JAJDGF010000112.1 GCA_030265545.1 Eubacteriales bacterium OttesenSCG-928-N13 | reverse complement strand
AAGGTTCTCCGATTTGGAGAGCCTTTTGTTATTGAATCATATGAACGATCCGCGGCGCCTGCTGTTCAATGAATGTGAGCGCCTGATCCGTGGTGAGCGTGCTCTGGACGCGGGTACCTGTGAGCGCTGCCGTTGCATATTTGGTGAGCAGCGATGCGCGCTCTGCGCTGAGCTCCTGCTGCGTGATCAATCCTGATATCTCGATCGGATCGGATGCATGGAGCAGCGCCCAGATGGCATCATGGTCGGTCTGATGATATAGCTTCACATCCACATCATTGCACGCATCGTGAAACGGGCTCTCCCAGCCGCCCACAAACTCCTGCGGATGCGCCGCCTTCATCGGCCGATAGATCTGCTCATTCCAGGCCACATCGGTCAAGATGTGGGCGCAATAGCCCTGATGGATGGACCAATCGGGCTTGCCCCGCCAGGCATCCAGCTGCTTTCGCACATTCTCGCGCCATCCTGCGTTGTCCGCGATCTGACCCCATGGCTGCTCGCCCACGCACAGATGGGAGTGATATTTGTCCTGCCCGCTGAGGTTCTCTCGCGTATGCACCGCATCCGGCGCCATCGCGCCCAGCATAAACTGCGCAGGCTGCGCGATCGGCAGCAGCTGCATGATCCTGTGCGCCACGCACAGATGGATCATGGGAAAGGGCAAGACATTCACCTCCCGATGCCGATTGCAATCCCTTGACAATGCCCGGCAAATTGCGGTATTATGAAACAACATTTGACAAATCGAGGTACACACCATGCTGTTTGATTGGCCGGGATTCTTTCTATACGTGGTGATCCAGACATTCACCCCGGGCCCGAACACCATGTCCACACTGGCCAACGCCAGCCGCGTGGGCGTGAAGCGCAACATGCCATTCGCGCTGGGGATCGTGACGGGCGTGGTGGGCATCACATTTGCATGCGGCATGATCTATGACAGCATCCATCAGCTGATCCCTCAGATCAAGCCGGTCATGCTGGTGGTCGGCGCGGTCTATCTGCTGTATCTGGCGTGGAAGATCTACAAGACCGATTTCGAGGCCGAGCGCAGCCGCCCCATCAAGGGCAACACATACCTGAACGGCATCATGCTGGAATTCGTGAATCCCAAGCTGATTTTGTACAGCCTGACGGTGATGAGCAACTACGTTGTGGGTGTGTATCACGGCCCGCTTATGATCGCCGGATTCGCACTGCTCGTCGGGCTGGTGTGCTTTGCGTCGCTGCTGTCGTATGCGCTGTTCGGCTCGCTGATCCTGCGCACGTTGACCAAATATGGCAAGCTGGTCAACATCGTGCTGGCGCTTGCTCTGGTCTACTGCGCAATATCATTGTTCCTTTAATGCTTACTTCTTCTCCGCCTCGCAATACGCGCATTTATACACGCCGCGCGCCGGATCGGCCAGCTTGAACACCTGATCGATCTCCTGCTCGATGGATGTGATGCAGCGCGGGTTCTTGCAGGTGATCACGTTGGTGAGCTTCTCGGGCAGGTGCAGCTTCTCCTTGCCGACCACCTTGTCATCCCGCACGATGTTCACCGTGATGCCCGGATCGATATAGCCAAGCACATCCAGATCGATGTCTATCGCGGCATCGATCTTTATGATGTCCTTTTTGCCCTGCTTGCCGCTGCGCACATTCTTGATGATCGCGACCGGGCAATCCAGCTCGTCCAAATTGAGATAGCGATAGATCTGCATCGCCCTACCCGCCGTGATATGATCGAGCACGATGCCTGAATGGATGCTGTCAATATTCATCTATTCAACCTCCCCCATCAGTGTCAGAATCAGCGCCATGCGCACGAATTTGCCGTTCTCCACTTGCCTGAAATAGCAGGCGCGCGGGTCGTCGTCCACCTTGACGGATATCTCGTTCACGCGCGGCAGCGGATGCATCACGATCATGTCCTTTTTGGCCTGTTTGAGCTTTTCGGGTGTCAGGATGTAGCTATCCTTCAATCTCACATAGTCGGCCTCGTTGAAGAAGCGCTCCTTCTGCACGCGCGTCATATACAGCACATCCAGATCGGGCATGACCTCGTCCAGCGATTCCACCTCGCGCCAGCGAAACCCATTGTCGGTCAGCATGCGCTTGATGTAATCGGGGATTTTCAGCTCGGGCGGGGAGATCAGCACGAACTGAATCCCGCTATAGCGCGCCAGTGCGTTGATGAGCGAGTGCACCGTGCGCCCGAATTTTAGGTCGCCACACAGCCCGACCACCAGATCATTCAGCCTGCCCTTCTCGCGCTTGATGGTGAGTAGGTCGGTCAATGTCTGGGTGGGATGGTTGTGGCCACCGTCACCCGCGTTGATGATCGGCACCGTGGAGTGCTTGATTGCGGCCATCGGCGCGCCCTCCTTCGGGTGGCGCATGGCGATCACGTCCGCATAGCAGCCCACCGTGCGGATGGTGTCCGACACGCTCTCGCCCTTGGCGGCGGAGCTGGAATCAGAGGATGAAAACCCAAGCACGTTGCCGCCCAATTCCATCATCGCGGCCTCAAAGCTGAGGCGCGTGCGGGTGCTGGGCTCAAAAAACAAGGTGGCCAGCTTCTTGCCATGCATGGCCTCGGCATACTTGGCGCGGTCATCGATGATGTCCTCCGAAAGCCGCAGCATGTCATCGATCTCCTGCACGGAAAAGTCGGTGATGTCCACAAGATGGCGCATGGTGATCCCCTCCTTCGTTCATCAGGAATGCATCCAGGATTCGTCGCTCGGGTTGTTTCGAAACTGGATCAGTCGATCCACATCATTCGGTTTGATGTAGCCGTTCTCGGCTGCCACCTGCACCAGCTCATCCAGATTGGATAGGCTGATGTTGGTCACATTCGCCTCGGCCAGCCGATCGAGCCCCTTTTTCATGCCGTAGGTGAATATGCTCACGATGCCCAGCACCTGGGCGCCCGCCTCGCGCAGCGCATCGACCACCTCGACCACGCTGCCGCCGGTGGAGATCAGATCTTCCACCACGACCACCTTTTGACCCTGATCCAGCTTGCCCTCGATCTGGTTGCCGCGCCCGTGCGATTTGGCGCCGCTGCGCACATAGCCCATCGGCAGATCCATCAGATGCGCGGTGATCGCGGCATGCGCGATGCCCGCCGTGCTGGTGCCCATCAGCAGCTCGCAATCGGGGAAGTTCGTTTCAATCAGCTGCTTCAAGCCCTGCTCCACATGTGTGCGCACCTCGGGCGCGGTCAGGGTCAGGCGGTTGTCGCAGTAGATCGGGCTTTTGATGCCGCTCGCCCAGGTAAACGGTTGGTCGGGGCGCAGAAAGACCGCGCCGATGCTCAGCAGATCCCGTGCAATGCTCGTTTCCATATGTACCTCCCGAAAGATTGAATTGAACCGTATCATGCTGCCATTTGGGGCGCTTGTCCCGCGATACAGCACCGCGTATTGAGGATGTCTTTCTATGCGATATCATGCCTCATATTTGGGGCGCTTGTCCTGCGATACAGTACCGCGTATTGGGGACGTCTGTCCATGCAATAGAGTGCTGCCTATTTGGGTGCGAATTCCTCGATGCACCTGCGATAGGCCGCCACCGGGTCATCCGCCGCGGTGATCGGGCGACCCACCACGATATAATCGCTGCCGCCCTCGCGCGCGCGGGCAGGTGTCATCACGCGCACCTGATCCTGCACATCCGAATCCGCGACGCGGATGCCGGGGGTGACGGTCAAGAAGTCCTTGCCGCAGCTCTCCTTCACCAAGGCCGCCTCCAGCGGCGAGCAGACCACGCCGTCCAGCCCGGCCTCCTTGGCATTGCGCGCGTATTTCCCGACGGTCTCGGGCATGGTGGCATCGATCAGCAGCTCGTTCTGCATGCGCTGCTCGGACGTGGATGTGAGCTGCGTCACCGCCAGCAGCAGCGGACGCGTGCCATCCGCGCGGGTCAATCCCTCCACGGCGGCCTTCATCATCTCAATCGTGCCGGCGGCGTGCAGATTGGTCATGTCCACATCAAGCCCGGACAGCACGCGCATCGCCTTGTTGACGGTGTTTGGGATGTCATGCAGCTTCAGATCCAGAAAGATCTTGTGTCCGCGCTGCTTGATCTGGCGCACGATGTCCGGCCCTTCGGCATAGAACAGCTCCATCCCGATCTTCACAAACGGCTTCTCCTCGGTGAAACGATCGAGAAAATACATGGTCTCCGCCGCGCTCGCAAAATCAAGCGCGATGATCACATCCCAGTTCATATCTGCACCCCTCCTATGATGTCCTTCAGTGATGAAATGCCATATCGCTCCATGGTTTCGGGCAGTTGTTCGATGATCGTTTTGCAGGCATATGGATCGCGCAGATTCGCCGCGCCCACCTGCACCGCCGTGGCGCCGGCCAGCATCATCTCGATCACGTCCTCGGCGCTTGAAATGCCGCCCATGCCGATGATCGGGATCTTGACCGCCTGATGCACCTGATGCACCATGCGCACCGCCACCGGGAAAACCGCAGGTCCGCTCAGCCCGCCCATCACGTTTTTCAAGATGGGGCGCTTCGTCCTAAGATCGATCCGCATACCCTGCAGGGTATTGATCAGGCTCACACCGTCTGCGCCCGCATCCTCGCACGCACGCGCGATCTGGGCGATGTCGGTCACATTGGGCGAGAGCTTGATGAAGATGGGCTTGGTTGTGACGCGCTTGACTGCCTCGGTCACCTGCGCGGCGCTCTTTGGGTCTGTGCCAAATGTCATGCCGCCACCATGCACGTTGGGGCAGGAGATGTTGATCTCCAATATTCCCACCTGCGCCTGCGCATCCAGCAGCTGCGCACAATGCACATATTCTTCCAGCGAGAACCCGCTGATGTTGGCGATCACCGGCTTATGAAACAGCTTGGCCATCTCGGGCAGTTCGTTTTCAATCACGTGCGCAACACCCGGATTTTGCAGCCCCACGGCGTTCAGCATGCCGGACGCACATTCCGCGATGCGGGGCGTGGGATTGCCGAAGCGCGGCTCCATCGTGGTGCCCTTGAAGCTGATCGAGCCCAGAATGTCCAGGTTGTACCATTTCGCGAACTCCGCCCCGAAGCCAAACGTGCCGCTCGCGGGGATGATCGGGTTGTCCAGCGGCAGCCCGCACAGGTTCACTCTCAGGTCGGCCATAGGATCTCCCCCTTTCGCATCACGGGACCCTCCAGGCAGATGCGCTTGTTCATGGTCAATGTCTGGCACGAGCAGCCCATGCACGCGCCAAACCCGCAGCCCATGCGCGATTCAAAGCTGAGCTGGCCGGGGATGTCCCCGCTGGCCTTGTCCACGGCGCGCAGCATCGGCTCTGGCCCGCACGCAAACAGATAGTCATAATCGAGTCCCTGCATCGGCGTGGTCGCGAAGCCCTTTAGGCCATAGCTGCCGTCCGCGGTGCACACAATCACCTTTGCCCCGAGCGCAAGGAACTCCTGCTCATAGAACACCTCGTCCTGCGCATTGAAGCCCAGTATCACCGTGGGCACGATGCCCCGCTTGATCCATTCCTTCGCCAGCCCATAGAGCGGCGGCACGCCCACCCCGCCGCCAACCAGCAGCGGAGATTTGATCTCTTTTTTCAGGTTGTAGCCATTGCCCAGCCCGGTCAGCAGATCGAGCGCCTGCCCCTTCTGGTAATGCGCCATGGCCGCTGTGCCCTTGCCGACCACCTTATAGATGATCGTGATCCCCTGCGCGTCCCAATCGCAGACCGAGATCGGCCTTCTCAGATAGAACCCGTCCAGCATCAGATTCACAAACTGACCGGGTCTCGCGATGGCCGATGTATCGCCGCTGAGCCGCATGCGATACACATCGCGCGCGATTTTCTCATTTTGTTCAACCAGAAACTGCATAGCGCACCTCCCCCTCCACCATCGTCAGCAGCGTGCGCCCCTGCACCCGCATGCCCTCAAATGGCGTGCTTTTGCCCATCGATAGGAATTGGGACGAATCGATCGCGTATTCATCATTCAGATCCATCAGCGCCAGATCGGCCGGCTGACCCACCTCGATCTGTCCGCCCGGAATGCGGAACCTGCGCCGCGGCGCGAGCGCCATCAAATCCATCAGCTGATCGAACCCCAATATGCCCGTCTTGA
>JAJDGF010000111.1 GCA_030265545.1 Eubacteriales bacterium OttesenSCG-928-N13 | reverse complement strand
GATCAATTGTGAAGCGTTTACCTAGCACTTCATATAATTGGTGAACTTGATCTTATCGCTGCGATAGCGGGAGATGGAGTATTCCGTGGGGCGATCATGCTGATCGTACGCCACATTGAACACCAGGCAGATTGCCTTGTTTTTGGGGATGTCCAGCATCTCCGCATCGCGCTGGGTGGCGTTGATGGCGGTGATCTCGCGCTTCACCACCACGATGGGGGAGCCATAGATCTCGCCGATCGTGGTATACATCGATTGCGCGGCGAAATCATAGGCCAGCAGCCCCTTGAAGCGTGCCGCCTGGGTGTAGGATTCGCTGTACAGCATGGGCTCTCCGCTTGCGGTATACAACCGACGCAGGCGATAGAGCGGCTGATCGTCTGGGATATCCAGCTTGTCATTGATGCCGGGGATGCCCTCGATCTGCGAGAAATCCAGCACCTGAATGCCCGGCTCGTAGCCCTCGTTTTGGATGATGGCGGGAAAGCTCTCGTGCTTGGCGATATAGTTGGCCTCGATGCGCGGGCGGGTGACGAAGGTGCCCTTGCCCTTCATGCGGGTGAGGTAGCCCTCGTTGACCATCGCGGCCATGCACTGGCGGATGGTTGGCCGGCTCACGCCCAGCACCGTGCTCAGTTCGCTCTCGGTGGCGATGGCATCCCCATTGTGCAGAATGCCGGCATCGATGTCCTGCTTGATGAGCATTTTCAGCTGATAGTATAGCGGCATCGGCGTGGATCGGTCGATCTTGCTTTTCCATCGCTCGAGCAGCTTTGGATCATACACCTGCGCAGTTCTCATGCGGCGCGCACCCCCTTGAACCATAGAATGACAACGCGCAAACGTCGCTTTGGAAAATTGTCATTACATTATGTGTTTATCATACTATACGCAGCGCAAAAATGCAAGGGGGCGAATCATTAAGATATGAACGGTTCGTATATACATACGATTATGTATACTTGCCGTTGCACTTTGCCGCGCCTGTGGCGATGGGTGGTGGTCTGCGCAATGCGCGAGGAGAATCTACCTATATAATGATATATGCATGAGCAGCATGAGTTGTCTATGTTCACCCGGCGGCCTCTAATGGCGCGATGGATTGGACGATGACATGGAGACCCCACGGGTCGGCAAGCGCGTTCATGCGCCGCAATAAAATTCCACCCTTTCTATAAGAAAATCTTACCCAATCGGTGCAATTTGCCACACATGTGATGCATTTTTCCGTAAAATCTCCACTCAAAACTCGGAATATGCCCTGTTTGCATTTTATGTTAACTGAGATATCATAGATATAACGAAGCGGACGCTTCAAATCAAGACAATGGAGGGGACCATTCATGAAGAAACTGTTGACCATCGTTTTGGCGCTCATGCTGGTATTGGGCATGACCGTCAACGCCTCGGCGCTGACCGTGGCGTTCTCCCAGATCGGCCAGGAGTCCGATTGGCGTACTGCGAACACCGACGACGTGTGCGGCGCTGTGGAAGCCGAAGGCTGGACATTGGTATACGACGACGCGCAGCAGAAGCAGGAGAACCAGGTCAAAGCGCTGCGTAACTTCATCTCTCAGGGCGTGGATTACATCCTGTTCACCGGCGTTGTGAGCAGCGGCTGGGACGAGGTCCTCAAAGAGGTCAACGAAGCTGAGATCCCGCTGATCCTGCTTGACCGCATCCCGGATTGCGCAGACCAGATCGACTACGTGGCCGCGTTTGGTGGCGATTTCGTCGAAGAAGGCCGCCGCATGGCATACTGGACCGCCAACTATGTAGAGAAGCTTGGCCGCTCCGCTGAAGAGCTGAACGTGGTCATCCTGGAAGGCACCACCGGTTCCGACGCCGCCATTGGCCGCGCGAAGGGCATTGCCGAAGTGCTGGAAGACTATCCGAACCTGAAGGTCGTCGCATCCCAGACCGGCAACTTCTCCCGCGCCGAGGCGCAGCCGGTTATGGAGAGCTTCCTGAAGTCGCTCGATAAGATCGACGTGCTGCTCGCCCACAACGATGACATGGCACTGGGCGCGATCGAGATCATCAAGAACGCCGGCTTGGTGCCGGGCAAAGACATCATCATCGTTGGCTGCGACGCGCCCAAGACCGCGTTTGACGCGATCCTCGCCGGCGAAATGAACGCCACCATCGAGTGCACCCCGCTGTATTCCCGCTTCGTGGTTCAGACCATCAAAGAGCTGGAAGAGGGCAAAGAGTTTGACAAGACCGTCATCCATCCCGAAGAGGGCTGCTTCGACGCCGAGGGCGGCATCGTGTACAGCGCCGACGGCCGCGTGTCCGAGAAGGCCGCAGACGTCATCGCCGATCGTAAGTACTAAGATTCAAACGGCTTATCACGCATAGGCCACACGGCGGATGGGGGCGCTGCCTCCATCCGCCGGATTGTCGCAAGGGCATTTGATCCCATTGTGGATCAAGGCCGCGTATCCGCCCGCAGGGACGGCAAGGGGGAGATATTTTGCAGGACGTCATTCTGGAGATGAAACAAATAGAGATCCAGTTTCCCGGCGTGAAGGCGCTCGACAAGGTGGATTTCACACTCAATCGCGGCGAAGTGCATGCGCTGCTCGGCGAAAACGGGGCGGGCAAGTCCACGTTGATCAAGTGCTTGACGGGCGTTCATCACATGGACGCGGGCACGATCATGCTGGATGGCAAATCGATCACGCCCACATCGCCGCAGGCTGCCATGCAGATGGGCATCTCGACGGTGTTTCAAGAGGTCAATCTGTGTCCCAATCTGACGGTCGCGGAGAACATCTTCATTGGCCGTCAGCCGATGAAGTTCTTCCAGATCGATTGGGATACGATCAATTCCCGCTCGACACAGCTGATGGATCGCATGGGCATGAACATCGATGTGACGCGCCCGCTGTCCAGCTATTCGACCGCGATCCAGCAGATGGTTTCCATCGCGCGCGCGGTGGATGTGCAGGCGAAGGTGCTCATATTGGATGAGCCCACCTCCTCCCTCGATGAGAACGAGGTGAAGCAGCTATTCAAGGTGGTGCGCGATCTGAAAGCCGAAGGGCTGGGGATCATATTCATCACGCACTTCCTGGATCAAGTATTTGAAATTTCCGACCGAATCACGGTGCTGCGCAACGGAAAACTAATCGGCGAGCATCTGATCGGCGATATCACCAAGCTGGAGCTGGTCACCAACATGATCGGCAAGGATATGAACGAGATCTTCAACCTGAAGCGCGCTGAGCAGAAGCCGAGCGCGGCGAATGTGCTCAAGGCCGAGAATATCGGCATTCCGGGCAAGGTGGAGGATATCTCGGTCGAGTTGAAAAATGGCGAGCTGCTGGGCTTTGCCGGGCTGCTGGGTTCTGGGCGCACCGAGACGGCCGAGATGCTGTTTGGCGTGACCCGCCCATTGCAGGGCACCGTTCAGGTGAACGGTACGGACGCCAAGATTCGCGATCCACTGGACGCGATCAACCAAAAGATCGCCTTCTGTCCGGAGGATCGCAAGCGGGACGGCATCATCGGGGATCTGTCCGTGCGCGAGAACATCTATCTGGCGGTGCAGGCAAAGCGCGGATTCCTTCATCCGATGAGTCGCAGCGAACAGATGGAGCTGGCGAGATACTATATCGATCTGCTCAGCATCGCCACGCCCGACACGGAAAAGAAGGTGGGCGAGCTGTCCGGCGGCAACCAGCAGAAGGTGATCTTGGCGCGTTGGATGGCCACCAAGCCGGACATTCTGATCCTGGACGAACCCACGCGCGGCATCGACGTGGGCGCGAAGGCAGAGGTGCAGCGCCTGATGCTCGAGATGTGCGAAAAGGACGACATGGGCATCATCTTCATCAGCTCTGAGCTGGATGAAATCATCCGCTGCTCCAACCGCATCACAATCATGCGGGACGGCGCCAAGGCGGGCGAGGTGGATGGCGAGAACTGCACGCAGTCGGACATCCTGAGCATCATCGCGGGCGAGCAGAAGGGGGGAACGCAAGCATGAGGAAGCAGCATTTGGATGGGATACTCAAGTCCAAAATATTCTGGGCGATCATTGCGGAGCTTGCGATTCTGATTGTCTGCGGCATCCTGAGGCCTGACTTTTTTCGATTGAAATGGATCGACCAGACGGGCATGTGGAGCGGCTCGCTGATCGATATCATCAACTATTCGTCCGAAATCACGATCATCGCGATGGGCATGTCGATGGTCATTGCGCTGGGCGGCACCGACCTGAGCGTCGGCTCGTTGATGGCGGTTTCGGGCGCCATCGCACTAAAACTCCTGCGATGGGACGTGGTGGAATTCCCCACCCCCGGCGACTTTACGGTCAGGCCGTTTGCGCTGGTGATATTGGTGCCGCTGGTGGTTTGCGCGCTGATGGGCGCATTCAACGGCACACTGATTTCCCGCTTCAAGATGCAACCGATCATCGCCACGCTGGTGCTGATGGTGGCCGGGCGCGGCATCGCGCAGATCACCACCAACGGCAAGCAGTTCACCACCATGTTTGAGCCCTTCCGTCAGATCGGGCTGGGTGGATTTATCGTACCAATGCCGGTGATCATCACGATTGTAGTCGTGACGGTCATGGCGTTGTTCACGCGAAAGACATCGTTTGGTATGTTTGTGGAATCGGTCGGCATCAACCGAAACGCCAGCCGCGTTTCAGGCCTCAGATCCAACCGAATCATCATGATCGTGTATATCATCACAGGCTTCCTGGCGGGCATTTCGGGGCTGATCTACAGCAGCCGCATCTCCTCCTGCGATTCGAACAACGCCGGATTGAACTACGAGATGGACGCGATATTGGCCGTGGTCATCGGCGGAACCAGCATGACGGGCGGCAAGTTTTCACTCGCGGGTACGGTCGTCGGCTCATTGGTCATCCGCACGATCACCACGCTGGTGCTGTTCCTCGGGATCAACCCGGATGCGATCATGGCCATCAAGGCCGGGATCATCGCGGTGGTCATTGTGCTTCAGTCCGAGCCGGTGCGCAGGAAGATGTCTGAGCTGGGCAAGAACCGCAAGCAGGCGATAGGGGGTGAAGCGCGTGCGTAATCCCCGAAATCAGAGCACGAGTCGCGGAACCATCCTGAGCAACTTCACGAATCCGAAATATCTGATGGTGTATGCCACGCTGGGGATCTTCTTTCTGATCTACATCTTTGGCGCTGCGCTGTATCATGACAAGGGCTTTTTGACGCTGCGCACGTTCATGCTGCTGTTTGTGGACAATGCCTATATCGGCATCTCGGCCGTTGGCATGACGATGGTGCTGATCACCGGCGGCATTGACCTGAGCGTGGGCGCGGTCGCCTCGCTGACGGGCATGCTGGTGGCGTATGGCACCACGGTGATGGGGCTTGACCCGGTGCTGTGCATGGCGTTCGCATTGGTTGTGGGCGTTGGGCTGGGGCTTCTCATGGGCGTTGTGATCCATTATCTGAATGTGCCGCCCTTCATCACTACACTGACGGGCATGTTCCTGGCGCGCGGCGTATGCTCTCTGATCAGCCGCGAATCGATCTCCATCAACAATGAATTGATCGATACCCTGGCGGGTTGGAAATGGTATTTCAAGGTGTTCCAGGATGGCGAATGGGTCAAGATGAAGCCGATTGCCTATGTCAACATCAACGTGATATTGTTCGTTGTGATGATCATCATCGGTGCAATCATCCTGCAAAAGACGCGCTTTGGGCGCAATGTGTATGCCATCGGCGGCAACGAGCAATCCGCCAAGCTGATGGGTTTGCCGGTGGGCAGAACCAAGGTGCTGGTGTATGGCTTCAACGGGCTGTGCTCGGTGCTGGCGGGCTTCGCGTATGTGCTGTATGTCAAATCGGGCTGGAACCTGTCGCTGCAGGGCGCGGAGCTGGATGTGATCAGCTCGGCAGTCATCGGCGGCGTGCTGCTGACGGGCGGTGTGGGCTACATGGTGGGCACGATGTTTGGCGTGCTGCTGAAATCCACGATCCCGGCGCTGATTACGTTCAATGGCAACCTGTCCAGCTGGTGGGCGAAGATCGTCATCGGCGCGCTGCTGCTGCTGTTTATCGGCATCCAGCGGATCGTGGTGACCAGCGCAGAGAGACAGAAAAAGCTCGAATAGAACACATCAAAATAATACGCTGCGACACAGAGGCAACTGTGTCGCAGCTTTTGCGTGTTGACAAATCCCACTGGGAGGTATGGAGGGTGTGAACCCTCCAGCTTCAA
>JAJDGF010000110.1 GCA_030265545.1 Eubacteriales bacterium OttesenSCG-928-N13 | reverse complement strand
AGCTTCCATGTGAAAAAGGGTGAAATCCTGGGTGTGGCGGCGATTGAGGGCAACGGACAGAGCGAGCTGCTCGAGGCGATCACCGGCATGCGACCCATCCGCGGGGGCGAGGTTCGCGTGCTGGGGCAGAACGTGCGCGGCATGGACCCGGGGCAGATCCGTTCGCTCGGCTTGGCGCACATCCCAGAGGATCGGTTAGCGACCGGCGTATCGAAAAAGTCCTCCATACAGGACAATCTGCTGGTGGGCAAGCAGCGCTGGCCTGAGTTCTCCGCGCTGGGCGTGCAACTCAAGCGGGGCGCGATAAGACGCTACGCGCAGGGTGTGTTCGATAAATTTGATATCCGCGCAGCCGGGATTGACACCGAGGTGGGCTCCCTCTCGGGCGGCAACATGCAAAAGGTCGTGGTGGCGCGCGAGTTCAGCTTCGACGCGGACGCGCTGATCATTGCGCAGCCCACGCGCGGCGTTGATATCGGCGCGATTGAATTCATCCATGAGAAGGTGCTTGAAAAGCGCAATCAGGGCTGCGCGATATTGCTGGTGAGTGCCGACCTGGACGAGGTATTCCGGCTGAGCGACCGCATCATCACCCTGTATGAGGGGCGGATCACGGGCGAATTTGTGCCCAGCGAGATCGAGAAGGTTGAGATCGGCTTTTATATGACGGGCGACCGCGCGCAGGAAAAGGAGGGGATGGCATGAAGGCAGAGCTGAAGGCATTGGCGGCCATCAAGCCCAAAAAGCGCATGAACGGCGAGTACCTGCTGTCGCTTGTGATCTCCATTCTGGCGGCGTTGCTGGTGGGCGCGGGGATCATGCTGATCTCCGGCCATAACCCGATCGCCGGCTATCAGGCGATGCTGAACGGCGCGCTGGGCAACACCCGCGCCATCGGCGATACGCTCGCGAAATCGGCCACGCTGTGCCTGACTGGCCTGGCGATGGCGGTGGCGGCGAAGGCGGGCATCTTCAACGTGGGCGGCGAGGGGCAGCTATATCTGGGTGCAATCGCGGCGGCGCTGGTGGGAGGATATGTGACGGGGCTGCCGATGGTGCTTGGCATCGCACTGTCCATGCTGGCGGCGATGGTAGCGGGCGGACTGTACGCGCTGCTGCCCGCCTGGCTGAAGGTCAAGCTGAAGGTGAACGAGGTCATCACCACCATCATGCTGAACTCGGCGGCGATCTATTTCTGCTCGTTCCTGGCGAATGGGCCGCTCAAGACCGCCGAAAAGGGCATCGCGACCGGCACGGTCAAGATCGATGCGAACTATGTATTCCCGCGTTTGATCAAGCTGTCCAGTTTGACCAGTTCCATCTTCATCGCGGCGGGTGTGGCGTTTGTGATCTGGTATCTGATGAAGCGCACCACCGGCGGCTATGAGATGAAACTGACGGGCGAGAACGACAGATTCGCCAGATATACCGGCATCAAGACGGACAACCTGGCGCTGATTGCGATGGTGATCTCGGGCGCGATCTGCGGACTGGTCGGGATGTTTGAGGTGTTCGGGCTGCACAAGCGGTTCCTGGACACGGTCAGCTCCGAATTCTATTTCGACGGCATGCTGGTGGCCATGATCATGCGCTATGACCCGATTGGCATTGTGCTGATGAGCCTGTTCTTTGGCATCCTCAAGATCGGCTCGATGGGCATGGAGAAGGTGGGCATCCCGTCCGAAACCATCCTGATCGTGCAGTCGATCATCATCTTTTTCATGGCTGCGGAGAGCGGCATCATGCGCGGCATCAAAGACAGACGGATGCGAAAACGCGCGCAAAAGGCCATCCTGGCTGTGGAGAAGGAGGCGGCACAATGAGCGAGCTAGGCAACATTTTCAATATTGGTCTGCTGCAAAACACGCTGCGCACCGCGACCCCGGTGATCCTGGCGGGGCTGGGCGTGCTGATGACCGACCATGTGGGCATCATGAACATCGGCATGGACGGCATGATGCTGTGCGGCGCGTTCTTTGCGGTGCTGGGCAGCTGCTTTCTGGGCAGCTGGATGGGCGGGCTGGCGCTGGCGCTGCTGATGGGGCTGCTGCTGGGCGCGTTTTTCGGGCTGTTCGTGGTGAAGTTTAAGAGCGATGAATTCATCATCGGCGTGGCGTTCAATATCTTCGCGGGCGGGCTGACGATCTTTCTGCTGCGTTCGATTTTCGGTGTAGCGGGCGCGTTCTCGGGCAATGCCGAGATGCCCATCTTCGGGCTGCCCAAGCTGTCGTTGCCCTGGCTGGACACGATTCCCGTGCTAGGGCCGCTGCTCAATAACAACACGCTGCTTGTGTATGTCAGCTGGGTGCTGGTACTGCTGTGCTGGTTGCTGATCTATAAAACGCCGCTCGGGTTCTGGCTGAGAGCTGCGGGGGAGCATCCGGAATCGCTGCGTTCGGCGGGTATCAGTCCGGACAAGATGAAGTATATTGCATCGCTGTTGTGCGGGTTGTTCGGCGGGCTGGCGGGTGCGCATCTGAGCCTCGGATACCTGACGATGTTCACCGAGAATATGTCCGCATCGCGCGGGTTCATCGCGGTGGCGTGCGTGATCTTTGGCGGCAGCAACCCGCCGAAGGTGTTCTTGGCGGCGCTGCTTTTTGGCTTGATCGACGCGCTGGGGCTGCGGTTGCAATCGACCGGCGTGTCCAGCAACCTGACCAGCATGGCGCCCTATGTGGTCACGGTCATCATGATGGTGGTCGTGGTGCAGCGCGGGGCGGCGCGCAAACGCAAGCAGGCGCAGTTGTCCACAGCTTCAGGAAATTGATCGAGCAGGGGGATGCTGGCTGGGGCTCCGCCCCAGACCCCGGGCGGGGCTCCGCCCCGCCACCCCCATGGCTCAAGGGCTTCGCCCTTGAGAATCCCATATATGTTCACGCATAAGTTTGAGGCACGCGATCGCGTGCCCTTTTGATTGGATGATATTAGTTTCTCAAGCTGCTCAGCGGTGCGGGGATTCTGCCGCCCCGCTCGATGAATGCCTTGGAGGAGAACTGTTTCACCGGGATGATCGGCGCGCGTCCAAGAAGGCCGCCGAACTCCACCGAGTCGCCCACGCCCTTGCCGGGTACCGGGATGATGCGCACGGCGGTGGTTTTGTTGTTGATCATGCCGATCGCGGCCTCATCCGCGATGATGGCGGACAGCGTCTCGGCGGGGGTGTCGCCAGGTACGGCGATCATGTCCAGTCCGACCGAACACACGCAGGTCATGGCTTCCAGCTTCTCCAGCGTGAGCGCACCGCACTCGGCCGCGTGGATCATGCCGATGTCCTCGCTGAGTGGGATGAACGCGCCGCTCAGACCACCCACATGGGAGGATGCCATCACGCCGCCCTTTTTCACGGCATCATTGAGCAGCGCCAGCGCGGCGGTGCTGCCGTGCGTGCCGCACACCTCGAGCCCCATCTCTTCTAATATATGTGCCACCGAATCGCCCACCTGCGGCGTGGGTGCGAGCGACAGATCCACAATCCCGAACGGCACATCCAGCCTGCGGGAAGCCTCCTGCGCCACCAGCTGCCCCACGCGCGTGACGCGGAAGGCGGTCTTTTTGATCGTCTCGGCCACCACATCGAACGGCGCACCCTTAACCTGCTCAAGCGCGCGCTTGACCACGCCCGGTCCGCTGACGCCCACATTGATCGCGGCATCGCCCTCGCCTGGGCCATGGAACGCGCCCGCCATGAACGGATTGTCCTCGACGGCGTTGGCAAATACCACCAGCTTGGCGCAGGCCAGCGCGTCCTGATCAGCGCTCCGTTGCGCCGCCTTCACGATCGCCTCGCCGCACAGCCTGACCGCGTCCATATCGATCCCGGCACGGGTGGATGCCACATTGACCGAGCCGCACAGCCTGCCCGTCGTAGACAGCGCCTCAGGCAATGATGCAATCAGCGCGCGATCGGCTCTGGTCATGCCCTTTTGCACCAGCGCGCTATAGCCGCCGATGAAATTTACGCCTGTCTCCTGCGCCGCGCGATCGAGCGCCCTGGCAATCGGCAGCGGATCGGGCACCGCGCCCGTGATCAGCGCAATGGGCGTGACCGAGATGCGCTTGTTCACGATCGGCACGCCGAATTCCCGCTCAATCTGCTCGCCCACGGCCACCAGATGCTGCGCCTTTTTGGTGATCTTATCATATACGCGCCGGCTCAGTTCCGCCGGGTCATCGGTGGCGCAATCGAGCAGCGAAATGCCCATCGTGATGGTGCGCACATCCAGCTTTTCGCTGTCGATCATGCGCAGGGTCTCTAAGATCTCACTCGTGTTGATCATTCGGTTTCACCTCATTTATACCTGATACATGGCCTCGAAAATCTCATGGCGCTGAATGCGGATCTGCACGCCCAGCCGCTCGCCGAGGGAATCCAGTTCATGCGCCAGCTCCTCAAAGCCGCAGCTGGGGGAGGTGATATCCACCAGCATCACCATATTGAACAACCCGGAGACGATCGTCTGCGAGATGTCCAGAATGTTTACGTCGCTCTCATACAACACGCGGCTGACCTGCGCGATGATCCCCTTTCGATCAAAGCCCAGCACCGTCACGACTGCCTTTTTCTGCTTGTCCATGGCACACCTCTTCATCAGATTGGTTTCAATCATTGTAACGCAGAAAAGCCCAAAAATCAAACGAACTCATCGAATATTTGGTGAAGATATTGATATGATTGCGCTTGTTCCTTTGCGCGCCGCGTGGTACAATATACTTGTACGGATTCTACACACGAAAGGTGGTATTCTCTGATGAAGAAATGGCTTTCCCTTGTGCTCGCGGCGCTGATGCTGCTGAGCGCGCTGCCCGCGATGGCAGAGCAGGCTGAGGAACCCGTCACCATCACCATTTTCCATACCAACGACGTGCATGGCCGCTATGATTCCTCCACCGGCATGGGCTACGCGATGATGTCCAGCTATGTGAACGAGGCCAGAAATGCGGGCGAAAACGTGCTGGTGCTGGATGCGGGCGATACCACGCACGGCACCATCTTTGCCAACTCCACCGAGGGCGAGAGCATCATCCAGATCCTCAACGAGCTGAAGTGCGATGCGTTCGCGGTGGGCAACCACGATTTCAACTATGGCAAGGATCGCTTGCTAACGCTGAGCGAGCTGGCCAATTTCCCGATGCTGAGCGCCAATTTGCTCAACGAGGACGGCAGCTATATCTTCAAGCCCTACACGATCATTGAAATCGCGGGCAAGAAGATCGCCATCGTGGGCGCGCAGAATCCGGACATGAAGACGGCCATCCATCCCGACCACATCGCGGGCATTGATTTCGCGGGCGTGGATCAGGTGCAGAAGGCGGTCGATGAAGTCAAAGATCAGGCGGATGCCGTGATCATCCTGGCGCACTGGGGCGCGGACGATGCCTATGACCCGAACAGCTCCGTGCTGGCCGCGCTGGACGGCGTGGATCTGGTGATCGATGGCCACAGCCATACCGAGCTGCAGAATATCGTGCAGATCGAGGGCAATGCGCCCGTGACCTCCACCGGCGAATATCTGAACAACCTGGGCCGCGTTACATTGTCCTTCGTGGGTGATGTAATCGAAATTGAGCCCACCTTGATCCCCAACCCGCAGCGTTTTGAGGACCATGCGATCCTGTCGATCGTGTCCGAGATCGAGGCCAGCCAGGCAGAGGTGCTAGACACCGTCATCGGCAAGACGGACGTGGATCTGGTCGGTGAGCGCGAGATCGTGCGCACGCAGGAGAGCAACTGGGGCGATTTCGCCTGCGACGCATTCGTGCAGGTGACCGGCGCGGACATCGCGCTGCTCAACGGCGGCAACATCAGAAAGACCGTGCCCGCCGGGGATATTACCATCCGCAACGTCAACGAGGTGTTCCCGTTCGCGAACTATATCGTGGTGCTGAACATCAGCGGCGAGCAGATCAAGGCGATGCTGGAGCATGGCTATAGCAACCTGCCTGAGACCTCGGGCGGCTTCCCGCAGATCGGCGGCATGACCGTGACGGTTGATATCAGCAAGCCCAAGGGCGAGCGCGTCAGCGACCTGATGATCGGCGGCGCACCGGTCGAGCCGAGCAAGCTGTATCAGCTGGTCACCAATGACTTCCTTGCCGCGGGCGGCGACGGATACGAGATGCTGGCTGACCTGCCGATGCTGCTGCAGATGGGCATCATGGACGAGATGGTCACCAACATCATCCGTGAGCAGGGCACAATCGCGCCCACCACGGATGGCAGGATCAATATC
>JAJDGF010000109.1 GCA_030265545.1 Eubacteriales bacterium OttesenSCG-928-N13 | reverse complement strand
GATACGCTGCTTTGCTATGTGCATTATATGAGTCCTTCTCGGATCTGCGCCAGAAGCGCCTCGCAGCCCTCCAGCACATCCGAATAGGTCTGCTCGAATTCTCCCGTATACCAAGGGTCGGCGATATCGCGCGGATGATCTGTCAGATCCAGCAACCGCATCACCTTGTGATCCGGGTCGCCGCCCAAAATGCGCAGCATGTTTTGAATGTTCCGCCCGTCCATGCCGATCCATCGGTCGAACTGCGCATAGTCCTGCTTGCGCATCTGAACCGCGTGCCGACGTTCAAACGGGATGCCGTGCGCGTGCAGTGCGCGGCGGGTGCCCGGGTGGGTGTCATTGCCGATCTCCTCGGTGCTGGTGGCGGAGGACTGCACCTGCCAATGCTTGTCTAAGCCCTCCTTGCGCAGCAGGTCCTTCATCACGAATTCGGCCATCGTGGAGCGGCAAATGTTGCCGTGGCATACGAACATGATCTTCTTCATCATCCGCATTTGCTGAATCCACAGCTTCGGCAGACCACGCAGCCACCCTCGTGCTCGAGCTTCTCGCCGCACTCGGGGCAATAGTTCATGCCGCTGCGCGGCTCGCGGGAGATTGCCTGCTGCTTTTGCACGGGCTTTGGTACGCCGCTTGATGTGGGCAGTTGCCCAAGGCTGATGAAATTGTTCACCTTCATCAGCACCTTCGCGATCGCGTCCGGGCAGGACGTGCAGCCCATGCCCTGCTGGCGGATGGTGGATGCGCAACGGATCCCCTTGAGCTGCTCATAGATCTCCTCGACCTGCATCCCAGCGCGCAGCGCCACGCTGGCCAATCTGGCGGTGGCCTCCGACTGGCTGGGGCAGCCGCCCGCCTTGCCGGTGGATGTGAACACCTCGCAGATGCCGTTTTCATCATAGTTGACCGTCACGTATAGGTTGCCGCAGCCGATCTTGATCCGCTCGGTGAACCCCTGTGTGATCGTGGGGCGCGGGCGGGGTATGACGGGCAGGAACACGTTATCGGGCTCCGTTTTCTCCTCGCTCATCGCGGAGCCGATGTTGAGCACCTGCTCGTCTCGACTGCCATCGCGATAGATTGTGACGCCCTTACAGTCCTGTTTATACGCCAGCATATACACCTCGGCCACCTCTTCGCGCGTGGCAGTGTGGGGGAAATTCACGGTTTTTGAAACGGCGTTGTCGGTGTGGCGCTGGAATGCGGCCTGCATCCGCGCGTGATAGATGGGGGACACATCGTGCGCGCACACGAACACGCGCCGGATGTCCTCGGGCAACTCGTCCATGTGGGCGATGCTGCCCTCCTCCGCGATGCGCTGCATCAGTTCCTCGCGATACAGCCCGCGCGATTTGAGCATCTCGGTGAGCACCGGATTGACCTCCACCATCTTGGTGCCGTCCATCACGTTGCGGATATACGCGAACGCAAACACCGGCTCAATGCCGCTTGAGCAGCCCGCGATCATGGAGATGGTGCCGGTGGGCGCGATGGTGGTGATGGTGCCATTGCGCAGTTTTTTGCTGCCTCTATAGATGCTCTCCTCAAACAACGGGAACGCACCGCGTGATTTGGCCAGCGTTTCGGATGCCTCGTGCCCGCAATCGTTGATGTATTTCATCAGATCCTCAGCCAGTTGCACGCCCTCGTCGGAATTGTAGGGGATGCCCATCAGCAGCAACATATCCGAAAAACCCATGATCCCCAGGCCAATCTTGCGGGTGGCCTTGGTGACCTCGTCGATTTTTTCCAGCGGATAGTTGTTGATCTCAATCACGTTATCCAGGAAATGAACCGCCTCGGCCACGGTCTTTTTGAGCAGCGCTCGATCCAGCTCATAGCCCTTCTTGGTCTGCTTGAGCATCTTGACCAGGTTGATCGAGCCCAGATTGCAGCTTTCGTACGGCAGCAGCGGCTGCTCGCCGCAGGGATTGGTGCTCTCAATTTCGCCCTGCTTGGGCACCACATTGTCTCGATTCAGGCGATCCAGGAAGATGATACCCGGCTCGCCATTGTGCCAGGCGGCATCCACGACCTCATCAAACAGCGCCTTGGCATTCAGCTGACCGGTGACCTGCTTGGTGGCGGGATCGATCAGATCGTAATCCTCGCCCCGCTCCACCGCTTGCATGAATTTCTCGGTGATCCCAACGGAGATGTTGAAATTGGTGATGTCTTTGTTGTCGCTCTTGCAGCGGATAAATGCCTCAATATCCGGGTGATCCACGCGCAAAATGCCCATGTTTGCGCCGCGGCGGGTGCCGCCCTGCTTCACGGCTTCGGTGGCCATGTTGAACACGCGCATGAAGCTGACAGGGCCAGATGCCACGCCGCCAGTTGATTTCACGGTGGAGCCGGCCGCGCGCAGCCGGGAGAAGGAAAAGCCTGTTCCGCCGCCCGATTTATGGATCAACGCAGCGTTCTTCACGGCATCAAATATGGCCTCCATGCTGTCCTCGATGGGCAGCACAAAGCAGGCGGACAGCTGCCCCAGCGGCCTGCCCGCATTCATGAGCGTGGGGGAGTTGGGCAAAAAGCGCAGACTGGTCATCAGCTCATAAAACCGATCGGACAGCGCGCCTGTATCCGCCTTGGGATCAAATTTCTGTTCCGCGCCCGCGATCGCGTTTGCCACGCGCCGAAACAATTCCTCTACCGTTTCGATGTTGTTTCCATGCTCATCCTTTGCCAGATAGCGCCGTTTCAGCACCTCGCGCGCATTGCTGCCGATATCCGATGTCGCCATGTTTTCTCCCCCTATAAGCACATTGCTTCTTTTGTGATGCTTTTCAATTATATCACAATATATGGTGTTGATCAAGCGAATATACACAATATATAGATATTTCTTCTTTCATAGAAAGATGAAGAATATACTGGTAATTCTGCGCAAAAATGTGTATAATAATGATGACTTATGATCGCATTTGATGAGGGGGATGGTGTGGGCCATGAACGAGATGCAAATCATCGAACGTGCGCTGAATGAGGGGAATGGCGTGCTGCGGCTGGCGCCCAACTGGGTGCCGCGCGCACATTGCAGGCCGGGCAGGAGACTTCGGCTGCATCCAAACGATTATTATGCGCTTGGGCTTCGTCGAGGCGCGATTGACGAGCGCTGGTTTTGTTCCACCACCGCGGCAGACAATGGGGAACTGACGCCCGAGGACGAGGGACTGAGCTATATTGTGACCAGGGATGGCAAGGAAAAGGCGCTGTTCCTGTCAGCTGTGGAGCAGCGAAAGGGGCAGATCATCGGCGATGCGCTATACGAAAAGCACGGGCGTTGGCCGATGTTCGCAAAGTTTTTTGACAACATGGGGCCGCTGCCGCACCACATTCATCATAGCGAGGAATACGCGCAGCGCGTAGGGATGCATGGCAAGCCGGAGATGTATTTTTTCCCATCGCAGTATAACAACTATGGCGCGGAGTTTCCATTCACGTTTTTCGGGTTCAATCCGGAGGTGAGCAAAGAGCAGGTCAAGCAGGCGTTGATCCGCTTCACGGAGGGGGATAACAAGCTGCTGGAGCTTTCGCGCGCCTATAAGATTGAGCTGGACACCGGCTGGGATGTGCCGACGGGCGTACTGCATGCGCCAGCCAGTTTGTGCACCTATGAGCCACAATTCAGCTCTGACGTGTATGCGATGTATCAATCGGTGCTGTATCTGGATCACACGGTTGCAGACGACATGCTTTGGAAGACCTGCCCGCCCGATCAGATCGGCAATTTCGATTATCTGATTGAGGTGATGGACTGGGAGAAGAATGTGGATCCCGAGTTCAGTCGCCATCGTTTCATGGCGCCCAAGCTGGATTCAAGCATCCGCGAGGATGGCGGGTTCATCGAATGGATCTGCTATAAGAGCGATTTCGCCGCCGCCAAGCGGCTGACGGTTCAGCCGGGTTGCAGTATGATCCTCAGGGAAAAGGTGGCCTATGGGCTTTTGTGTGTGCAGGGGCATGGCAAGATCAACGACATGGACATCGCTTCGCCCACATTGATCCGCTATGGCCAGCTGACCGATGATGAGTTCTTCGTGGTGGAGAGCGCCGCAAAAGAAGGCGTGCGATTCACCAATTTGAGCGAAACGGAACCGTTGGTGATGCTATATCATTTCACAGAACATCCAAACAGAAAGGCGGTCGAAGACGAGCTATGAAGAGAAGTGGAGAGCATGAACTGCGCAAGTATGTGGGGGATTTGAGCGCGCTGTATGGCATCAAGCGCTACACAATGACCGATGGTCGCGACAACGGCGTGCGCGCGATGGATCTGGACAATGGGCAGGGACTCACGATGACGGTCCTTCAGGAGCGGGGGCTGGATATCCCATTTTTGCGCTTCAAGGGCGTGAATGTGGGCTTCTATTCCAAGACCGGCATATCGCATCCCGCGTATTATCAGGAGGATGGCGCGCGTGGTTTCCTAAAGCAATTCTATGCCGGGCTTCTGACCACCTGCGGCGTGACCTATGCAGGCGCCGCTTGTGAGGACGATGGCAGAAAATTGGGGCTTCATGGGCCGTTCAGCAACACGCCGGCCGAGATGGTCAACGCCGATATTCGCTATGACGGGGACGATGCCGTGCTGCATGTGCAGGGGCAGGTGCGCGAGGCATGCGTGTTCGAGGAGAACATGCGGCTTACAAGGTCGATTGATCTCGAGACGGAGAAAAACATCCTGCATCTGACCGATACGGTGGAGAATTTGGGCTTCGCGGACAGCCCCTCCATGATGGTATATCATATCAATTTCGGCTATCCTATGCTCGACGAAGGCGCAAAACTGTACTTCTCGGCGAAGGATGTAAAGGCGCGGGATGAAATCGCCCAGCAGGGACTTGATGCACATGACGTGATGGAGAAGCCCACAATCGAGCGCCCAGAACAGTGCTATTTCCACACCAATGAAAAGGATCCGGAGCATGCGTTCGCGATGCTGCACAATGAGAAGCTGGGCATGGCCGCGATCGTGCACTTTGATGCGCGCGAGCTGCCGCTATTGTGCGAATGGAAATGCATGCGCGCGGGCGATTACGCGCTGGGGCTGGAACCCACGGCGGCGGGCGTGATGGGGCGCGCGGCGGTGAAGCAGGACGGCATGCTGCCCATCATCAAGCCGGGCGAGAGCAAGACGTACTGCATTGCGCTTGAAATGACGGATGATCAGGCGATCATCGATCAGTACATCGCGAAATCCGGGAAATGATGCGCAATGCGAAGGAGGCTGTATAAACAGTTCCTGTGCATGATAATGATTGCTGACTCGTTATGAAATAATTCAATAATGCTTGTATATTAAATTGCTGGAGGTGCACACGATGAAGAAGTTTTTGGCGATTGTTATGCTTGTGGTTTTGACAATGACGGCTGCTTCGACTGCGTTCGCACAGGAAATTACTATCATCGCAAAGATTAGCAAAACAGATGTGCGCGTTGGCGCCTATGCCCAGTATTTGGCAGATATGTATCTGGACGGCTATAAAGGCAAAATCAGGCACATTGGTATCGTCGACATCAACAAGGATACCAGACCTGAGCTATTCTATATTCTCAACGAGGATGGCGAATGGTCGTTCCACTTTGCCGTGTATGAGGATGGCGAGGTTGTCGAAATGGAAGTGGAAGACAACTACATCAGCCAGTCCCCCAAAAGCATAGCGCTTACACGGTATCGCGTCAATGGTTCAAAGACAAACCATGTCTGGGTATTGAGATCAACCGGCAAGAACGCGAGCAAGCGCTATGAGCAACTGTACAATGTGATCAGAAACAGCAGTGGTTCCATCACCAATAAGAAACTCATCAAGCGCACGTGGAAGAGCTCTAAGTCTGTTCGCTATTTCGTAAATGACGGCGAAGTGACCAAGACGGTGTACCGCGCATCTCGTGATGAAGTGATCGTGGGCAATACACCTGAAACGACGTCCTATAAGAATAAGGGAATCATCATCAAGGTGCCTTCGCCGAAGAAACTGACGAGTGTTATTAGCACGCTTGACAAGGCGGCAAATAAATGGAAGAAGCTTCCGCCTGTAACGAAGTAATCGGTTTTGCATGTGAATGAGGGCTGTTTTGATACGGTCATGTTCAAAGTTTCCAGTGACATTTGTCTGGATATCGTCTACCATACATTGCAGTGAATCGTACGATGATGAACACCGCCCTGCGCGCCAATGGCATGCAGGGCGGTTAGACTGTTGACAAACTCGACTGGGAGGTATGGAGGGTAAGAACCCTCCATAATCAATCCGCACCCGGCGGCATGGACGGCGGGGAGGAGCGCACCAAGTG
>JAJDGF010000010.1 GCA_030265545.1 Eubacteriales bacterium OttesenSCG-928-N13 | reverse complement strand
TGATAGCTCTCTCTTCCTTGTGAATCAAGCAATTTTGCGTATCCTCACCACCTCGGAAGCGGAGAACCTATTGGCCAAAAACGAAGCGATCCTCACAAGCTCCCGATCGGCAATCAATCCATTCCCATGCAGGTTCTTAAAGATCGACAGCGCCGTCAGATACGCCGAATCGCGCACGGGCTGCGCTTGGTTCATTTGAGCGCACCCTCAAACCGCGCACGCACATAGCAGCCGTGCGCGCAATACTGCTGGCCGGGCGCGGCCATGAACATCGTGCCGCAACCCGCGCAGCAAACGGAGCGAGCTGACTTCAGCCGCGCCCTGTTGTGGTTCCACCATGTGATCCGGCATCTGTCCGAGCAGAATCGCTTCCTTTTCCGGCCGGGCGCCACAGGATACCGCGCGCCGCACTGTTTGCACAGCGCCGGTGGAGCAGTTTCCGTCTGGCCATCTGTGCCATATCCCGCACGTCGACCATGGGATTTCACCGTGTTTACCGAGAGCCCCAGCTCGCGCGCGATCTCGGCGTAGCGCCTGCCGCTCTGCCTCATCATCAGCATTTCAGCCCTTTGCCCTGTTGTCATGTGTATCCCTCCCATTCCGGATGCAAAAGGATACACTTCAAAATCCATATTGATTGGCAAATGACCACACAATTCTCAAAGTTAACAAAAAAACACGCCCTGCGCGGTCTGTATTACAGCCATAGATGTTTGACTTAACAACTATGTCTAACCGATGTGGACGCTGCCTGCAACTGCCATATTGCTTGCCTTTCGCATATTGACGTCATGGTAATTGTATGTAATAATGCTATTAAATTGATCGGAATTATTTGGAGGTGAACTTGTGGAGCTCCATGAGCGACTCGATAGGTACTTTTACTATGTTGACAATTTCCCGTTTTTGTTTTCAAACAATACAGACCAAGCAGGTTCCATAATTATTATTTTGGATCGCGGTGAGATTGAAAAGGCTCAAGAATGCCTCTACTTAATTGCTGAACAGGAGGGGACCCCCAAATCATACTACGATCTAGGTGTTGTGGCTGAAGATGAGTGGTATGTAGTATTGCGTGATTGGGTTATATTTCCTAGCGGATGCAAGTCTCAATATATTAGATTTGTAAATAAGAAAGGGCGGATTCAAGGCTCTGCGAATAGCTCAATTCTACCATTTCACAAAGAAAAAGTATGTCTCATCAAAGAATATAGGCATGTGGAGAGGGACTGGGTGCTAATGACGCCGAGGGGGTTTGGCGAACTCGGCTTAAGTGGAGATCAGAACGCTTGCAAGGAATTGCTGGAGGAAACAGGGTATGTAGCGGAACGGTTATGGAAAATCAGCAGAGAGGATGAAACTGACCTAATGTTATTTCTTGCCAAGGTCGATGGCGAGAAAGGACAAACACAACATGGAGATGCGCGTGAAGCGATCTCAACGCTAGTATGGCTAGACATGAAAGAGTTTTCATCACTAATTGCCAATGGCCTTATCACCGACGATCAAAGTCTCAGATTCTATATACACTTGTCCGAAAAGGGATTTCCATCTGATGATTAGCGGGGTGACAGTGTGACAAGTATTGATGTAGGTCAAGGGTTTTATGACAATGCAATGGATGTACATGGGGCGATGTATAAAATGATAACCGATGATTCTGTGCGTGCGAAATATATGCGTGCATACATGAATTTCCGTTTTCTGTTCTGGTCGCATGTATACTTTTCTGATGCGAACGCAAACAATAATCCGACATTTGGTCAGCTGCTTTTTGACGGTGAACCAGGTAAGAACACCATCCCTCCATTCCTTCCTAGAGATTATGAAGAGTTGATCATGGCTGGGAATCTGAAGATTGCGGTTAGAAGCAATTTGTGGGGGTCGAATGGGATTTTTTCACAACTACGTGCATGTCAAGTGGGGGAATCTTCGCATGTTCAACTGCCTACGATACAATATACGGAACGACTGGATGAAATAGTTGAAGCACACCCGGATTCACTAGCGCAGTTTGATATTGCTGCAGTGGGGAACCAATTTACTCGTCGAACACGCGAATATCTCAGCAATGTAACAAGCTATGATATACCAACAGTCGCGAAGGCGAAAGAAGAATTGCGGAGGCTTTCCCTAAAACAAGATACTATCCTATTCAGAGATCTACGGGCATCACTCGAACATTTAGGATATCCAAAGGGCTCTGATGAGTATGAGCAAATCGACCATGATGTTGGGAAGATATACAGCACAACGATTCCGCTCTATCTTGGGCTTCCTGTTGAGGATTTGCAGGACAAACAACTATATAGCTCAATTATAGATAGGAGCAACCTGCAAGGGCGAAGTGTGGAGTTGCGTTGTAGTTTCGCTTATGCCTTTGATATCGATTTCCTTGCATATGCGCCAAGCGCAGATATCGTTACCGCAGTTAAGACGAGAGAGCATGGGGACTTCGTTGATGCATTTCGAAAACTGTCAAACACCCTTGATGATTCTGCACTAAATCGGTTTCAATTGGCACTAGAGGCGTATGTGCACGAACTGGACAAAATATTCAAGGATAGCTATTTAGACGTAGAACACAAAAGTCTTTTGATTGCGAATGCAGAGCGAGAAAAAAGGGGATATCTTTTCCTAAAAGCATGGAATTCGGGGGTTGCAAGGTGTCTGCGCGTGGGGATACCTATTGTGTATGGACACATATTTTCTGGCAGTCTATCTCACCAAATTGGTTCGGATATAGTTGCCCTCGCACAAGGATTGATCGAACAAAATATTATTTTGAATTTGGATAAACCACAGGAGATGCAAGATCGCGCTGAAAAGTATGCACAACTTGCGGAAATGAGCGTTATCCATACGGTCAATGACTGAGATTGGATCGCAGAGACTTTCATGCACAAAAACATGAGAATCTCTGCGGTACTTTATTTTTCGGCAGCTGCGTAATATTGCTCTTCAATCAGGGCATACCGAGATAATGCCTGCTCATCCGCCCTCATTTTCTTCTTGACTTTTTATTCACAGGCTTATTAATTCAAAAACGAGGGCGGCCGAGACCGCCCTGTTTCTGACCGAAATTCATTGAATGTCCATCAACTTTTATATTCAGTCAATGTCAATAGGCAACAATTTTTCCGGCATATCTATATCCAATAAAAAATCTAGAATTTCTTTATCTTCTTTCGATGCAAACGGATAGACAACCGTTTTTCCAGTAATCAAGGCTACCCCTGTATACGGCGAATATTTTAACAGCATATAGCAGATTTCCCCTTCTTGCAGACTATAAATCGTATAATACTGTCCGTTATTCTCTCTTAACGCAAAGTATGGGTGCTCACCATAAAGAATATGCGCATACGGCGTTTGTTGCAGATCGCTAACAATGAGTTTCGAATTTTCATCATATATAAATTTCGTTTCATTGTCAACTGTAAGGTAAGTCCTAGTGGCTTCAGTATTTCCTCCTGTGGCTGTCATAAGTATCCCTCCCATAATGATTATTATAACTACTAATATTCTACTATTCACCATTCAAGCTCCCTTCCCAAAGGTAACGTTAATGCAAAGTAAACGATATCACTATCATAATATTGCTCAGGGCCACTCAGCGTCCAAGCAATGGTGTCCGGGTTCTCTCCTTCTCCGTGTAAAACTGTATCTCCTCCTGCGCCATGTTTTTCAGCCCATGTACCCATATTGGTTTGAACCATAAAATGATAGTCATAAAATGGCTCATAGCCGGGATACTCTATAAGCTTCGTTCCGACCCTCAGGGCGATCCTGTACTCCAATAAATTAATATCGTCTGTTGGACCATTTAATTGCCTTACAGGAACTCCTGCTGTTTCTAAATCTTTTTTTACCGATTTTGCGACATCGTATACATCATTAATTGCATTCGGCTTTCTTCCCCCTATATCCCCCGGCTGTAAGTTTATCGGAGCCATAACAGCATACGCATAACAATTGATACCCGTTGGATTCTTTTCAAGTCCAGGTGGTATATATTTGAATGGACGCGCTGCTCCGTAATTTTGGCGCATCATCCTAATCCAATTAAGTGCGTAATCCCTTGCACTCTTTATTCCTATAGAATTCGAATCCGCCATCCCATCCGCATCAATTTTGACCACGGGATTATTTCTGCAGTACGCAAACATGTTATGACTCAGTAGCTTGCCCGTCTTGCCAATCAACACATCCTCATTGATAAACCTCCCCCATGTTGGATTATAGTAACGACTACGGAGATAGTATAATGCCGTCTCCTCATCGTACTGGTAGCCACGATAGCGGAAGGGGTTGAGTTGAGCGAGTTTTTGAGCAGCTTCAAGGCTGGTTACCGTGCTGCCGCGATGGCTTGCACTCAGCTTCCTGCCGCAAGCATCGTAGGTATACTCCACAATGACTTGCTGCTCTCTGTCGATGATGCCAAGGATATCGCCTTGCAGACTGTGCACATAGGTGTAGTACTTTGCGGTTTCCTGCTCAGAACCTTCCCTTACCATGATCGGTCTGCTTGACTTATCATAGTAGAAATGGAGTTCGTAAGGCTCTCCTTCCTGTTCGCCACTGACTGTTTTGGTGAACTTCTGGTGCGTCAACAGCTTGCCATGCAGGATGTAGTCCGTGGTCTCGATGACCGCTTTACCTTCTTGATCCAAGTATGAATACTTCTTCTGCGTCCTAAGGCCAGAAGCATCATACGAGAACTCAAGTTTCCTGCCATCCGCATGCTCCATCTGCTCCAGCTTGCGCCCGGCCACCCAAGTGTATGTCCAACCATCGCAGTTCAGCGGGTTGCCAATCTGGTCGTAGGTGATCTCCATCCCATCATACGATTTCAGCAAGTCCCTCCACTCGGTATCATAGATGTAATCAAACACCTTTGTCGGTGGCTCAATCGGTGTGCGAGTAGGCGTATACTGGTATGCTTTCTTGGTTAGGATGTTCCCACCCAGATCATACTGGTATACCCACGTAGTGCCTGCCGTACCGCCCGTCTTGTCGTTGGGGGCGTCCACTCTCGTCAGTTGTCCCAGCTTGTCATACTGGTAGCCGTTCACGCTGCCGTGCAGGTCGTTGGTTTCGCTGACGATATTCCCAACCACATCATAGCTGTAGTCAAGGCGTCCTGCATCGTGGGTGATCTGGGTGATCCTGCCCGTCGTGCTGTTCGAACCATGACCACCCTGCTCGTAGGTGTAGGTCGTGGTGCTGAGCTTGCCGGTGTAGGTCTCGGTGTCCGTCTCAGTCTGCTCATCCGGATCGATGGGCGTCAGCTCACCTCCATTCATGACAATGGCTTTCGAGATCCTGCCCAGCTTATCATACGTATAAGAGACAGAACGTTCCTCGTCCTTTTCATCATACGCGATCTTGGTCACACGGTCGTCCCGGTCATACTGGTACTTGGTGGTGATGTTGTCAGTACCGTCATCATCACTGATGTAATCATACACCGTCTTGCCGCTCCCGTCCTTTATGACCTTGCCCTTGCTGTCCTTCCTCGCGACCTTCTTCGGCTTGTCCTTGCCCGGCACCCTCTCCCCGAACATCGTCAGGTGGTTGTACTTGTCGTACTTCAGGCTGGTTCTGTACAGCAGCTTGCCCCTTGCCTCCGGGTCGGCAGCGTCAAACACGCCATCCCAGGTGGTGGCCTGCATCGGTCTCCCGGCCTGGTCATATTCCGTCCAGTGCGTGCGACCCAGATGCTTGTCCGTCACATATGCCACCTGACCATTGGCACCATACTGATATACATAGCGCGGGTCGGTGTACGGGTCGGCCTCATCGAAGCTGATCCCTATCACACGGTCAAACTCGTCATATGCCTTCCTGAGCCGTCCGCCATTGCCGAACACCGATTCCTCCAACCGGTGGCTCCTGTCCGCCTGGTTGTAGATGTTTTGGGACAGACGCCTGCTCCCCAGCTTCACCTCCGCCAACGCGCCGAGTGCGTCATACAGGAATTCATAGCACACATCGCCCGAGGCGTCGCTGCTTGTGTTGTGCGACACATGCGTCATCTGGCCCTTATCATTATAAATATATCGATTGCCATATGTCAAGTCAGAATTTGGCTGGCACACCACCTGGGTCAACCGCTTCAGATGGTCATATTCATACTGCACGCGCGTCTCATTCGGATCCTGCGCCCACAGCAGCAAGCCATTTTGCGGCTGGATGTTGCTATAGGCCACATGGCCCAGCGCGTCGGTCTTCATGACCGGATAGTTGCCATTCGTGTTCAGGCTCACCGTCTGCCCGGCGCGCTTCACCTGCGCGGAATAGGCGGACTGCGCCTTAATGAACAGCTTGGTGCCGCTGGCCTTGCCCACGCTCTCCAGCGCGTTGCCGTACTTGTCGTACTTCGTGGCGGAGGTGAGGCCCATCGGGGTCTTTGTCTCCCTCAGCAGGTGCTGCTTCTTCTCGCGCTCACTCACGCCGTACTTCAGCTTATACTTGTTCTCCGCCTTCTTCGCACGGCCCGGCTTGCGGTACCCGATCAGGTTGCCGTAGGTGTCATACTCCATGCCCGACTGCTGGCCGGAGCGCTCCGTGGCTGAGACCACGTTCTTCTGCCCGTCGTACTGGTAGCTGCTGCCGAACTCCTCCCGATACAAAAACATGTTCGTGAACTTGCCAAACAGCGGCTGGCCACGGAACACCAGCAGCACCCGCACCTTCATATAGTCCTTCGGCGCGACCGCCGCCCCCGCCTGCATCTGCCAGCCCACCCACTCCGAATTGAAGTGGTGCTTGCCTCCCTTGCCGGTATACCATTTGTCGTTCCCGTTTTTGTCCTTGCACTGGAACTGGATCATCAGGCGGAACGACCTCACGTCCCCCGTGGATTTGGGCATTGCCATCGCGGATGCCCAGCCGCCCGCATAAAACACATCCTTCTCCTTGCCGGTCACGGCCAGTGTTTGCGAAAACCAGCTGTCCTTTGATTTGCTCTGGCGGCCTGTCCACTGCTGCAGATAGTTGCCGCTCAGAACGGGCAGGAACGGATCATAGCGGTTGCCTGGCAGGTCATAGCGGTTGTACTCAGGATCGGCCGGATCGCCGGTGCGCAAAGCGGGATTGAACACGCCAATCAGGCGGTCGGCCTTGGTGGTTACCTTGGTCTTGGCCTTATTCAGGATCTCCTTTTGCACGCCCTTGCCCGCTGCCCAGTATTGCGGGAATTGGCGCGACACATGACCGGGCAGCGAGGGCTTTACGGCCTTTTCCGTCTCCGTCAGGAAGAAGTCGCCATTTGAGAGCAGGTTCACGGGGTTCGCCACCAGCCCGCGCTCCAGCTGAGGCGCGGCGAAGTAGGCTGTGCCGCTCTCGCCGTCCAGCACGAATTCCACCATCATATCCACCGGCTGCGCGGAGGCAGGGCTCTTGAAGCTGAGGCGCATGCGCTCCCAGCCGTCGGCCGCCATGCCATCCTCAAACGCGTCCTCCGTGCTGCCCGATATCCCTTCACCCCGCACGCCGTCCGCGGGCGTCATGCCCACCGGATACACGCGCATATACGCGCCGTCGCCCGGCACAAACGCCTGCGCCTCGCCCTCATTGTCCACCTGCAGCGGCCGGCGCAGCACATCCTTCACCTTCACATACGCGGACAGCGTCCAGTCCTCACCCGGCTCCAGCTTCACCCGCTGGCTGTAGCGCAGCGCGCCGTCCAGCTTCCTCACCAGCTTCATGCTGGCGCAGCTCAGGCAGCGGTTCTGCTTGTTGTCAAACGTGCACAGGTTGCCCGGCGCCTTGGCCGTCTGCTTATTCTCCACCACCTGCTGCCAGGCCAGCGCATCGATCCCTTTGTTGTCCTTCATCAAGGAGGGCGCCAGGATGCGGTTGATCACCGCGCGCTGCGCAAAGGAGGCGGCGATCGGCGTGTTCTCCTGCGCTTCGTCGAACTTCACGAACTGCGCATAGCCCAGCTCATCGCGCACGGAGATCGCGTTGCCCCTGTCGTTGAACTGGTAGATGATCTTCTTGCCGGACGTTGCGCCTTCACTGGCGTCCTCCACATGCGTCACTTCCGTCAGGCAGCTTTTGTATGTGAACATCTGCTTCGCGCCCCGCGCAAGCGCCATTCCGCTGGATGGATCGCGCTTTATCGTCTCCATGCAGATGGCGCGCAGCATGTTCTCGCTCATCTTCACCGTGAATTCCACTTCCGGCTCGCTCGGGGAGGCTTCTTCCTGCTCATCGCCCGGTTCGGCGTCCTCATCCAGCTCCTCACCATCCGGCACATCAAACAAATCAATGCGCTCATCCAGCTGCTCATATCCAAGCGTTACAGTCGTGCCCTCGTAGTTCATGGCGGACTGCAGCAGGTTGGTATCGCCCGCATAGCGATATTGCGTGTGGGCAAACGGATGATCGCCATACATCAGCTGCCAAATCAGCGCGCTGTCCTGGGGCACGCTCGCGCCAGCGGGCGGCTGCTGCTGGAGCAGGTCCTGATACAGGATCCCCGTCAGACGCTGCCTCGCGTCGTAGCCAAACAGCACGCTGCTCGCGCCGCCGCCCGATCCGGTAGGCGTGCGGATGGATTTCAGCAGCCCCACCGGCCGCACCGGGGCGGCTGCCGCAAAGTCGCTCTCATCATAGTAGCTGAACTCTGTCCTGCGCCCGGCCGGGTCCTCGATCCGGGTAAGCATGCCCTCGAACATGCGCATGTACTTATTCTCATCCTGATCCTTGGGATCGGGCATCTTATAGGTGTAGCGCACGATGTTGGTCAGCTTTCCTTCGCTGTTGCGCATCGAATCGCGCACGCTGGTCAGCCACCAGTGCTTCCATGTGCCCTTCCTCTTGGCCGTCAGCCGGCGGCGGAAGGTCATCACCGAATGGCCGCGATCCTCGATCTCCACCTTTTCGGATATCGCGCCCTTCTTTTCCACCTTCGTGAGCTTCAGTCCCATGCCTTCCACATCGCTGAGCACTTCCTTCTTCTCGCGCTCCCTTTTGTCCTTTTTGCGCTTGAACCAGTGCTCCGTCCCGTCCCCATCCACCCATACAAAATAGGGCGTGGATTCCACCTTCGTCTCATACACATGCATCAGCCCGCTGTGCTTCCAGCCATACCCGCAGCGGTAGCGCGCCAGGTACGGGATGCTGTCCTCGGTGGTCGTGTCCTCCTCCCCGGTGTTGGATGCCGACTGGCAGGAATTGTAGTAGTGCGTGATACTGGCCGGCATCCGGCTGCCGCTCATTTGCGTGTCCGGATGCGCATGCACCACATTCCCGTTGAACAGATCCACATTTGCCGTGCCCGCGCGCCCTGCCGACTGCGATTCATACGTCCACCAGTCCTCTATCCCCGCATGGCTGATGTAGTTCACGATGAACCGCGGCTGCCTGCTCTTGCCGCTCTTGGGCGATCCGATGTTCGCCACCCCCACGCTGCTCTCCATGCTCAGAAGAAAGCCCCGGTTCAGCGATTTCTTCTCGCCGCCCACTTCCTCCACGCGGTACCAGTCGCGGTACATGTTCGTCAGGTCCAGCGATACTGTGCTGTTTTTGCACACCGCATAGTCCTGCATCGGGCTGACATGAATCAGCTCCTTGCTTGCGTTCACGAACTGGGATGCGGTGGCATTTGCCATCGTCCAGTCCTGCTCCACATTGTACAGCCCGATGTGCTTGCCCTTTGCCTTCGACGCGTTGCCCAGCGTCAGCTTCAGCTTGGCTGAGATCACCGTATCGCTTGACCTGATCGCTGCCAGCTTCGTCAGACGCATCAGCGTCACAATGCGCTTGGACGCGCTCCGCTCCAGCTTCAGCGATGCGGGGTTCTTGCTCACCGCGCCGCTGCTTGAAAGCACCGCGCACTCCATATTGCCCTTCGTCGCGCGCGGCTTCACCACCGGATCGATGGTGACGGGGTAGACGCACGCGGACAGGAAATCGTCATCAATCTCATACGAGAGCCGGATATAGCCCTCGCCGGGGGACAGCGTCACCTTCGCGATCACCGTCATTCCCGCCGCGTCATACACCACCGGCATATCAAACAGGAAGCGCTGCTGCCTGGTCCTGCGGTCGAGCACGCCCATGCTCTGATCCGCGTGCACGATGTATTCATAGCTGAGCGGCAGCTTCAATCTCACCCGATTGAGTGCCTCCCGGCTTGCGCAGATGATGTCCTCCTTGATCTGATCGCCGCTCAGTGTGTAATGCACATCCAGCCCAGGCAGCAAATCCAAATAGCGCACCTCGGATGTCTTCTCCAGCATGCTGCCGCGCCGCGCCTCCGGCGATTCACTGGCGCGCAGCTCCTCATCGGTATAGGGCGCAGCCGCGCTGCCCGGCGCCCTTGCCTGCAGGAGCAGCTGCTCTCTTTTGAGCACCTCGCCGCTGAGCACCTGCGGGCGCGCAGCGCGCACCTGATCTTCAAACGACCAGCCCAGCGCGTGGTTCTTGTGCGTAAGCTGAATCAGATCGCCCTCGCTGGCGTCCAAGCTCAATTCGCACAGCAGCGCGTTCGCTCGGTTGCGCAGCACCCGCCGGCCACCCGCCTCCAATTCCTCCACATTGTTGTCGATTTCCTCCCAGCGCCCCGCCTTCCGGTAGTGCACCGGCTCCGGATAGATCACCGCCTGGTACCGGCTCTCGCCCAGATCAAACTGCTTGCTGTGCTCGGTGCGCAGATGGGGCAACTCCGCGCCCTCCGCGCGCTCGAATGCCTCCGCGCGGCTCTGCTCGGCTCTGCCAAGGTCCAGCGCCACCGGCGATTCGTCCGGCGGCAGCTCAACTTGGTTCATTTCGTATTCCAGCTGTTTCATTGGTTTGTTTCCTTTCTTAGATTATTGTGTCTCGCGCCAGAAATATGGCACGGTTTTTTGTTCTGCCCTGTCATCGATCTCCTCGGCCTCGCGCGCCTGAAGCTCTGTTTCAACTTCAGCCAATTGCTGCTTGCTCAGACTTGCGCGCAGCGTGTCCACCGCGCCCAGATATGCCCGCAGCTGCGCGCGCTGGCTGGGGGGCAGGCTGTCCGGGATGGCCGCGCCGCTTTGCAGGCAGGCCAGGATCTGAGATGCCTCGCTGTCCGGGTCGATGGCTTCGGGCAGTTCACCTGTCGCGTCATACAGCTCATAGCCGCTGGCATTGGCCGCTGTCCTGCGCACGCCCAGCCAAGCCGCCCGCTCGCACAGCGCCTCCACCTCCGGGTCAGGCTGATGCCATTGCAGCACGTCGATGTCCTGTTTGCGGTGCGTGTTGGCCTGCAGCTCAGGCACTTCCTCCCATTCCTGCTCCACTTCCATTTCATGAAATTGGCCGCTCATCGAATAGAAGTAGATCACTTCCAGCGTGTTGCGCTCAAAATATACCCTGCGAATGAAACGCTGCCCATTTGTTTCAACGCCCGTATCGTTTATGATTTGTTCCATTTTCTTATCCCTCCCATATGTCGTTTGCGTAGAGTATGCGGTAAAAGCAGGTTCCGGTCGTGCCCCGCGCCAGCCCCGTCTGCACGCCTGCCGATCCATACTCGCTGATGCGTATAAACTTATTCTTTGTCTCCTTGTCAATGGTTGTCAGGTTCTGTTGCTGATACGGCGTGTTATACAGATCCTGCGCAAAGATATATTCCGCTCCGGTTTGCGTGCGATAATAGCCCAGTATCATCACGGGCTGCTGCCCCGGGCAGGGGCACCAAACGCCCTGACCACTCGGCTCGCCCGAAAAGCTCACCGAACCGCTGATATAATTTGCAACGCCCAACAGCGAAAGAGCCGGGCGTTCATTCTCCGCGCTGCTCATGTTGATCATCATTTGGGCTGCACCTCCCCTCCGCCAAAGACTTTCACATACACATTGCCGCCATGCGAGCTGTCGTTGTAGGGCTGGAATTTGACATAATACTGCTCCTTGCTCTGCGAATATCCAAATGTGTATCCGCTCTTGCTTTTGGCGTCACACGCCAATTGACTGCAACCCCAGCCGGTCGGACTCTCAGGGTAATCCCTGCCTGTCATCACACACCCGTGCATCGTGCGCTTGCCTGAGTTCGAGTGGTAGGTATAGCCATATATGCCAAACGGCGCAAAATCACAGTACACCGTGCGGCTGGTCGCCAAGCTGGATACACTTTTCCAAGAGCCCTCAATGTGTCCGTATTCCGTTTCCGGCATGTGTCCACCCGTCATATTGAAGATCATGCGGTTCCCCCCCCCTCAATTCATGATGGCGATATTCACCGTCGTGGTATAGAGGGGCATGCCGGCGTATTGGAACGTGAGCGTCCCATCCCCTGCCCGATGCAGCGAATGCGGTATTGGTTATAGTTGATATAGGAATCGGCGTCGGGGGACACCCACACCGTGCTGGTGGATGTCACGCCTTCGACGGGCGCCGTGTACTGGGAATCCGTCCAGCCCCCATACGCGGGCAGCGCAATCGTGCGTGTGGTGATCCCGCGCGTTTTGCTGTCCACATACTGCTTGGTCGCCGCGTGCAGGTTTGCGGTTGGGTTCCCGCTCAGCGTCAGCGGGCCATTCATCGCGCCTCCCGATTTGTCCACCTTTTCGGATAGCTGCGCACTGTCCGCGATCTGCAGCCACGCCTGCCATACCGCCTGCTCGCCCGTGCGCCCAAAGCGCACCCAAATCCTGGATTCACTGCGATACACCTGCTGAACGCATGTGCCCGCCTCCGTCTGCCCCAGCAGGATCACATCCACCGAGAAGCCGCCGGTCGGAGTGTCCCCTTCTTCGCCCTCTGGCAATTCGTCATTGCCAGGCGTTGGCTGATCCCGAATGGCGGCGGCTTGCCCGCGCGTCTTGCACAGGTACCTGCCCGGCACAGTCAATTCGTTCAGGCTCATCGCCTCGATATCCTGGCCGGGCGCGAGCGTCCTGTATTGCTCGTTGAACGCCTGCACAAACGCGTCGTTGCCGAACAGCTCTTCCGCGTCAATGTTCGCCGACAGCATCTGGTTCATCAGCATGGAACCCGAAAACAGCTCCTCCATGTCGATCTCGCGCGATGTGATTGTCCCCTCCTCCAGCTTCGCGCCGCTGATCGACTCGTCCGCGATCATATCCCCGCTCACCTGCAATGCGCTCTGCCGCGTCGATCCCTCATTGTCTACCGCCACGCTCATCAGGTTCCCCTCATCGTCTGCCACCACCATCTCGCCCGCCGCCAGATGGGGCAGGTTCTGATCCGTCACATTCAGGCGCGGCATATAGATCGGCTCCAGCTCATACTCGTCCTCGTCATCTACTTCCGATCCTTCCCCCGGCTCGCCTTCCTCCTCCGCGCCTCCCATCGTTTGGAAGATCGGCTTGGGCGCAAATGCCTCCGCTTCTCCTCCCTCTTCCTCCTCCGGATTTTTCGTCTCCATGATCCGGCGCCAGTCGATCCCCGGCTCCGCAAACAACTGTAACCCTATCCTATACAGGTGTCCATTTTCCTTTTCTGTTGATTTTTTCACGTTGTATCCTCCTCGTATTTGTACCATCTTGTGTGGTTTGCCGCCATGCTGCTCGTTCGCACAATCGCCCTCCTCTCATCTCTTCGCAATCCTGCCGGGATTGCCTGCACGCTTGAAACTGAAACCCCGATTCACATCCGTATGAAGGAATCACAATAATTCCTTTGCGCAACGTTATCATATCACCAAACATATGTTCTGTCAAGAACATATGTTTGGTTCACTGCATTATTTTTTTCATTGCATGACGGCGGTGCGAAGAGCAAGCCATCAATAGAGCCGGCAGCACAGGTCTTGTTGCAGCGTCGTTAGAGCGCATTTGAACAGGCCAGTAAGAAATGGTCGGATGAGAAGGCGCAGGAAAGCCTCACTGATCAACTCGCCCACAAATCCTGATACAACGAAAAAGCCAGCAAATGAGATACTCCTTCTCACGCACTGGTCTTGGTGCCTAAGATCTAGCATATAGCAAACGGCTTTCGTTGTTTTCTTGCATATTAAAAGATGGCCGGATTGTTTATTCACCTTAAAGGATGATGTCAAACAACATATTGATATGGTATAATGCCTATGTCATATACAACGGATACTTCATGCCGTGGCAAGGAGAGTGTTAGCTTGATCTACTATATCCCCTGGGTCATTTTCGCGATAGACAATGAAGCGGATCGAGATTTCATGTTGCAACTATATAAGGACCATCATCCCATCATGATCGGCGAGGCACGCAGGATGCTGCGCAGCGATGACCATTCGGAGGACATGGTGAGCGATGCGTGCATCGCGCTAATTGCTAAAATCAAAACTTTACGTTCGCTAGACCCATGCAAATTGCGAGCATACGTTGTCTCTACTATTAGGAACACCTGTCTCAATTATATAAAAAAACGCGATAGGCAGGCCAAATATATGTTTTGGGATTCAGAAGAGCTTATAACAAACGTCGAATCGGACGAACCAGATACGCTTGATCTAATGGTGCAGAGTGTGGAAATCGCATCCCTCAAAACCGCACTGAAACTCTTGCCTGAAAGACAGTGCACACTTTTGCAACTAAAGTATTATGATCGGCTTTCCGATCAGGAGATCGGCGACCTTCTTAGCATCAACTCCAATAGTGTGCGAAGCGCACTGACGACGGCGCGCCGAAATTTGGTAAAGCTCATGGAACAGGAGGTGGGCGTATGAACCAGGAAAGCCTCACGACCAACGACCTAAAAAGCCAGTTGGTCGATCTGAAACTGCGCCTCGCATTTTCCGAAATGCATGATGAGGAAATTTCATCGTTTGAAGCCGACTACGAAAATGACGCTAAACTAGCCGACGAGATCGATACTGCTTACAACCGAAATCAAGCGAAAATATTTGGACGAATCGACACCGAACTCAGAAGGCAGCGATTTCATAGGCTTGTGCGCAACACAAGGGAGAACTGCTTCTTACCATTATGTCCTCGTTGGCGCAGGAGGAAAGCCGCTCGATTAGCGAAAACGTGACTTGGGGCAAACGAAAAAGCATGGCTGACGGTAGAATCAGCTTGCCGTGGTCGAATTTCCTCGGCTACAAAAAAGGTAAGGACGGCTTACCCGTGATTGTGCCGGAAGAAGCCGCTATCGTGCGGACGATATATCGGCTCTACATGGAAGGAAAGAGTTATGCGGCAATCGCCAGACACTTGACCGCAGAGGGAATCCCATCGCCGACAGGCAAGCCAACATGGGCGCTCGCCACCATTCGCAGCATTCTAACCAACGAGACCCATCGGGGTTCGAAGCGTATGCAAAAAACGCACGTGACCAATTATCTGACAAAGTCTAAGAAGAAAAATGAAGGTGAGCTGCCCAGCTATTATATTGAAGCAAGCCACGAGCCCATCATCCCGCCCGATGAATGGGATGCGGTTCAGGTTGAGATTGAACGCAGAAAGAAGCTCGGTCGCCCAGTCAGTTGTCAGTCTCCGTTTTCCATGCGGATAAAATGTGGAGATTGCGGTGCGTTTTTCGGCTCGAAGGTCTGGAGCAGTAATACGAAATACCGCCGTATTATCTGGCGTTGCAATGATCGCTACAACAAGCGCGGGAAGCGGGACTGCAAGACCTCGCATGTCCAGGAAGATGATGTCAAAGAGAAGTTTCTCACAGCGTTCACTCGTCTTATGGAAAACCGCGACAGCGTGCTTGAGGATTGTCGAAACGCACAGAAACTGCTCTGTGACACTACGGCGGTTGATGCTGAGATTGAGACGCTGGAGCGTGAAGTCGAGCTGGTCGAGGGCTTGGCACGGCAAGCGATACAGAATAATGCTCGCGAGGTGATTGACCAGTCTGAATGGACGGAGCGAAACGGCATATATCTCAACCGCCATGCCGAAGCGACAAAAAGGCTTGCGGAGCTCGACAGGCAAAAAGTTGAGCGTATCGGCAGAAGCCAGACCCTTTCGGTGTTCATCCGAGACCTAGTAGGCAGGGATCAACTGCTTACCGAGTTTGACGAAAGCCTTTGGGCGGTTGTGATTGATTGCGTGGTGGTCGGGCTTGATGGCAGGCTGACTTTCAAGTTCAAGAATGGGATGGGGATTGAGGTGTAGCAGATCATTGTTCGCTATTTCTCATCCTTTATACAAGCGTGAACTTGTTTTTTGTGAACTCAATGATACCCTCTGCCTGCATTTTGCCAAGGGTGTTGGAAAGCGCACTGCGCTCTACGGAGAGATAATCCGCAAGCTCCTGCCGGTTAAAGGGGATTGAAAAGCTATTGTTCCCCTCAGATAAGGCGCATTCGGACAGGTAGGACAACACCCGATCACGCACAGATTTCTTCGTGATATGTCCTATCTTTTGTGTCAATGCAATGTTCTTGTTCGCAACTACCTTCATGAGATTTCTGGTAAGACGCGCATGAAATAGGCAAGAGGATGAGCAAGTAGTCAACATTTTTCTGCAATCGATCAAAAGGACTTCGCAGTCACTATACGCCAACACAGATACAGGCATCACAGCAGCTTCAGCAGCAGAGAATGCTTCTCCAAACATGCCGCCAACCTGTACAACAGCAAGGATTGTTCGCTTCCCCCAATAGTCCTCCTGCACAACATGAACGCCGCCTTTGAGCACGATGCCTACATGCTCTGGTCTGTCCCCTGCCACGAATAGCGGTTCACCCTTTTGAGCAGTTCTGCGCTTCGCGTTCATGCAGATAAGCAGTGATTCCAGGTCTTTTTCAGAAATGCCCATGAATAATGGACATTTTTTCAATGCCACAAAGATATCTTTCAAATTTCCTCTTTTCCGTTGTTACAACAACTGAAATGTTGTTTAGATTATAGTAGAATGCATATAGAAAGTCAATAGGAGGCGATAAACGTGGCAAAGAGGAAAATCATTCAAATTGATGACGGTAAGTGCAACGGCTGCGGTCTGTGTGCAAAAGCCTGTCACGAAGGTGCAATTGGGATGGTGAATGGCAAAGCAAAGCTGCTGCGAGATGGCTACTGCGATGGTCTTGGCGACTGTCTACCGGTTTGCCCGACAAACGCTATCTCTTTTGTCGAGCGCGAAGCGGCGGAATATGATGAAGCTGCCGTCAAAGAAAATATGAAAAAGACCGGAAAAGTACCGCCAATGAGCGGCTGCCCCGGTAGCCATGCACATGTGATTAACCATGAGGATAGCCTGCCCTGTGGTTGCCCGGGCAGCAACTCTAAGGCAATTGATCGGAAAACAGAAATAAGAAATGCGGCTACGGCGTGTGAGATGGAAAGCCGCCTGAGCCAGTGGCCCGTGCAAATCAAGCTCGTACCGGTAAATGCACCGTATTTCCGCGGCGCGAGGCTGCTAATCGCCGCCGACTGCACGGCGTTTGCCTATGGTGATTTCCATGAACGGTTCATTAAAAACCATGTCACCCTGATTGGATGTCCCAAATTGGATGCGGGCGATTATTCGGAGAAGCTAACGGCTATCATAAAAGAGAACGACATAAAGTCTGTAACCGTTGTGCGCATGGAGGTTCCGTGCTGTGGGGGTATCGCAAACGCCGCGATCAACGCGCTGCAGAACAGCGGAAAGATGATCCCGTGGCAAATTGTCACCATATCTACCGACGGAAAAATAATTGACGAATAAGTGGAGAAAAAATATGCTGCTGGATTTTTTGAGAAAAAATGATATTAACAAAGGGATTGAAGCATTCAAGGAAACAAAAGGTGCTGTGTTGCTGGATGTGCGGACAAAGGGAGAGTACCTAGAAGGGCATATCCCCGGCAGCATAAACATCGATGTTGGTGAAATAGGAAAAGCCGATTTGTATATTGAAAACAAAGCCGCACCGGTATACGTCTATTGTTATAGTGGTTCGAGAAGTGGCATGGCAGTTACCGCTCTAAAGAAAATGGGCTACACGAATGTGCGAAACATCGGCGGCATCAGCGCGTATACAGGGAGCATCCAGAAAGGAGCTTAACATGAAAACGATTATCGTTGGCGGCGTTGCCGGAGGAGCCAGTGCTGCCGCTCGCCTGCGCAGATTGGATGAACATGCGGAGATTACGATCTATGAGCGCAGCGGATACATTTCTTATGCCAACTGCGGTTTGCCCTACTATATCGGCGGAGTCATCGCGGATAAAGAGGATTTGACACTGCAAACGCCTGAGAGCTTTTACAAGCGATTTGGCATTGTGGCAAAGGTGAGGCACGAGGTTATTGATATCAATCTCACAGAAAAAACGGTAACCGTCCGCAATTTGGAAACCGATGAAGTGTTTGAAGATAGCTACGACAAGCTTGTACTCGCCCCCGGCGCGAAGGCAGTAAAGCCAAACATTCCGGGTATCGACTCGGAGAAAATATACACACTGCGTACCGTTGAGGACACCTTTAAAATCTACGATCATTTAAGGGATACCGGAGCACAATCCGCCGTCGTAGTGGGCGGAGGCTTTGTGGGGCTGGAGATGGCGGAGAATCTAGTGCGGATGGGGCTTGATGTGACCTTAGCGGAAGCCGCGCCGCAGGTGCTCTCCATACTGGATGGCGATATGGTGGCGCAAATCCACGCGCTGCTACGCAAAAACGGTATAAAGCTATTGCTGGGCAGTGGAATCACATCCTTTGAGAAGGCAGATGGCAAAATCGCCAGCGTTTTCGGAAATGGCGAGAAGCTGGCCTCTGATTTGGTGCTGCTCGCCATCGGCGTTGCGCCGGATACAGCGCTTGCTGCCAAGGCGGGGCTGAAAACCGGATTAAAGGGCAGTATTGTCGTAAACGATAAAATGGAAACCTCTGTTCCGGATATTTATGCCGTCGGCGACGCGGTTGAAATCACGCACTTCATCACGGGAGAGAAGGCGCTTGTATCCCTCGCGGGCCCCGCGAACAAGCAAGGCAGAATCGTTGCGGATAATATCGTGGGCGGTGATAGCCGCTACAAGGGCTCGCAAGGCTCATCCGTCATTAAGCTATTTGACATGACCGCTGCTGCGACCGGGATTAACGAGCGTCAGGCAAAGAGTATAGGGCTAGATTACGAAAAGGTCATTCTGTCTCCCGCTTCTCATGCGTCCTACTATCCCGGCGGCAATGTGATGACGATCAAGGTGCTCTTTGAGCGGCAGAACGAAAGAATTTTAGGCGCACAGATCGTAGGGGTTGACGGCGTGGACAAGCGAATCGATGTCATCGCCACAGCGATTCGAGCCGGTATGAAGGCGACGGAGCTGGCAGAATTGGAGTTGGCCTACGCGCCGCCCTACTCATCGGCGAAGGACCCGGTGAACATGGCCGGGTTCATCATCGAAAACTTGGCAACCGGAAAAGTCAGGCAGTTTTATTACGAAGATGTGGCAGGCTTGCCGCGCGACGGCAGCGTATTCCTGCTCGACACCCGCACCCCGGCGGAATATATGCGCGGCCACGCAGAGGGATTTGCCAACATCCCTGTCGATGACCTTCGCCAGAGGATTTCGGAAATTCCCGAAGGCAAGCCGGTTTACGTCATGTGCCAGAGCGGTGTGCGCAGCTATATCGCCTGTAGAATCCTCTCGGGCATGGGGTATGAGTGCTTCAATTTTGCAGGTGGTTATCGTTTCTATTCTCTGGTAGAAAACGAAGAACTCGTTCACAAAAGTAGCTACGATTGTGGGATGAACAAATAGATTGCACCCAGAAGAGACAACTACCCACGATGCTGAAAGGAGCGAAGAAAAATGGTAAAAGCATATCAATTCAACCAGTCCTCAGTGAAGCTGATCGAAAAGATTCTGGACGATGATGTGGTGATGATCAATCACATGATTTTGAATCAAGGGGATGCGCTTCCCAAGCACGATTCCAACTCGAATGTCTACATGATCATCGTGCGCGGGGCAATCACCGCTCAGCTGGGCGATGAGTCTGCGAAGCGTTATGAATGCGGAAGCATTCTCAATATCCCCGGCAAAATCGCCATGAACATCTCGAATTCAGATCCGGAACAGGCAGAGTTTTTTGTTGTAAAGGCACCAAGCCCGAGGCTGTATCAATAAAAGGAGGTGGATAGAGTGAAAGCGATCATTGACCGAGGAGGTTGCATCGGCTGTGGCTTGTGCGCAGAGGTCTGCCCAGAGGTATTTCACATGGCAGATGATGGCCTGGCAGAGGCGTACACTGTACCTACCGATGAAACCATTGCCAATGCAACTGAAGCTGCACAAGGCTGCCCAGTAGAAGTCATCACCATCGAACAATAAAGATAAGGAGTATACGATTATGGGAAATATGTTTTGTTTTCAGTGTGAGCAAACCGCCGGAGGAAAAGGCTGCACCGGCAAGGCTGGGGTCTGCGGCAAGATGGATGTCACGGCCAATTATCAGGACGAATTGACAGCTGCGCTCATTGGCCTTGCCCGCGCGGCAGACGGCAACATTCCGACCGAAAGTACGCACCGAGTGATGATCGAAGGACTGTTCACCACCATCACCAATGTGAGCTTTGATGATGCATCCATTCAGAGACTGACCCTTGAAATTCGCAAGGAAAAGGAAAGGCTGATTCCGCAGTGCTCCTGCTGCGCCTCCAAGTGCGTGAGAAATGATGATGCGGACATGAAATTGATCTGGGATGCAGACGAGGACATTCGCTCTCTCAAATCGCTTATCCTCTTTGGCATACGTGGCATGGCAGCATACGCCTACCACGCTCTCGTACTGGGCTATAGCGATGAAGATGTGAATAGCTTCTTTTATGAGGCACTTCTCGCTATCGGTGAGGAAAGCAACGGGATGGAGCAGTTGTTGCCGCTGGTGCTTAAAACCGGTGAGGTCAACCTCAAGTGCATGGCGCTACTGGACAAGGCGAACACCGAGACATACGGCACACCCGTGCCTACTAGCGTTCCCTTGATGGTTGAAAAGGGGCCGTTCATCGTCGTCAGCGGGCACGACTTGCTTGACCTTAAGCTGTTGCTGGAGCAGACCAAAGACAAGGGCATTAGCATCTACACCCATGGCGAGATGCTGCCCGCCCATGGCTATCCCAAGCTGAAGGAATACCCGCACCTCAAGGGGAACTTTGGCACAGCATGGCAAAACCAGCAGAAGGAATTTGCGAACATTCCCGCGCCTGTTCTTTTCACCACGAACTGCCTTATGCCTGTGAAGGACAGCTATCGTGACCGCGTGTTTACCACTGCCGTTGTCGCATATCCCGAAATGCAGCATATCGGTGAGGATAAGGACTTCACGCCTGTCATTGAAAAGGCATTGGCACTTGGCGGCTATGAAAAAGATACGGAGTTCACGGGCATCAACGGCGGCAAGAGCGTCATGACTGGCTTTGCCCATGGTACGGTGCTGGGCGTAGCCGATAAGGTTATTGATGCTGTTAAGGCGGGCGCAATCAAGCACTTCTTCTTGGTGGGCGGTTGCGATGGCGCAAAGCCGGGTCGCAATTACTACACCGACTTCGTCAAGGAAACCCCTGACGATACCGTCATTTTAACGCTCGCCTGCGGCAAATACCGCTTCAACGATCTGGACATTGGCGAAATTGGCGGACTACCACGCATTATGGACATGGGTCAGTGCAACGACGCCTATTCTGCCATCCGCGTGGCGGTTGCTCTGGCTGAAGCCTTTGACTGCGGCGTAAATGACCTGCCGCTGACACTTGTGCTCTCTTGGTACGAGCAAAAAGCCGTCTGCATACTGCTCACGCTTCTGCACCTTGGTATCAAGAACATTCTGCTCGGGCCGACGCTGCCGGCTTTCGTATCGCCGAACATCCTCAATTTCCTCGTAGAAAACTTCGCACTGACGCCAATCACTACCCCCAAAGAGGATTTGAAGCGAATCCTTGGATAATGAACACAAGATAAGACCCCCGCGAAGGAGTGGATAGCTGCTCACTTCGCGGGGGTTGTTTGTCGATATGGGGCTGACCGATATACTTATTTCTTTATTTTGCAGATCGCTTGCGTCATGGTTCCCATGGGGCAGTAAACGCACCAAGAGCGAGGTTTGAATAGAAGCATCGTGATCAATCCAAGAACCGTGGACGTGAGCATGACGCCATAAAATCCGAATGCGAACTGTGCGATCCACGGCGCAACAAAGGCAGTGTTTGTCCAGTGCCAGGGGAGCTTGAATGTCCAGAACAGAGTGACCGTCTCTTGAAGCGGCGCCCCAGCGAAAACAAGATAGGTTGAATAAATCATCAGGCAGAACATCGTTAAGAAAAAGACGAGAAAGCCGTACCGAAACCATGCAGAACGTAGGAACTTTGGAGGCGTTTTCTTTCGAGATAAGCCGAGTCTCCCGCCAAGCAATTCAAACAGCTGACCTCGCCCACAGTATTTGTTAGCACTGAATATTAGTGTTAGTGGCTTGCGTCATCTAAGAGCTGACAAGGCTGCTCGTCCATGCAGATTGGCGGTATATCCTTGTGGTATGGCAAGGCATATACTTCAAGGATATCCTCCATGCGCGCGATGAATTCACTGCTATATTTCGCTGGAATAAATCATTGTTATTTTAAGTGAGGTTTGAGTTGCGTTTTTTATCGTGGCTCGGATTGTTTTATGATTCACTTTCTCCATGATTTCAAGTTCTACCACTTTTCTGCCAACAGACGCACCGTCCAGTGTATATGCCCTTCTGGTGCCGACCCTCAGGCCAACGCAACAATCGTGCCTCCTTTTCTCCGGTCACGATGCGTGGATTGGGCGATGTTGTGCGAATTTGTCTCCATAGAGAATACGCCATTCCTTGCGTATCGTATTTCTGTATCACTCTATACACCGTGACATCGGACACTCCGTAGTGGTTCGAGATTTTCTCATGCGTCGCCGACTTCCCCCCCACGCTCATCTGCATGCAGCAGTACATGGCATCGGTTTTTATCCCCGTAGGTGTTTTTTCATCGGTTATCGTTCTTTGTACCGTTTTCGTTCCTCTACACTTAGTTTTACATGACATTTTTGATTCATTTCTTCATCGCTCCTTTGATGAAGTTTATACCCAATTGCTTTCATTGGCAAGTTACTAGGTGATATGATTCACGTCAGATTATAGCATGTGGTCTACGTTCACAGAACCAACCGCGTAGCAAAATAGATGAATTGACCAAGAACGCGACGCAATTTACCTCGCGTTCGTCCATCCCAGAAGGGGAATGAGATTGCTCCCTCAAAACGCCATTACAACGCCCTTATCGTCGGCGTACAGGCTGCTCAGCCCGCCAGTCGGCACGATCTGAATTTCGCTGAAATCGAATCGCTGGTCGATGGCGTCAGCCAGGCGCTGCGCGAGCCCCGGGTTGTCGCAGTGGGAGATGACGATCCTCTCGCCGGTGATCTTCTTGCCGCTTTCCTCGATGAATGCCAGTAGCTTTGCGAGCATCTGCTTCTCGCTCCTGACCTTTGCATAGGCGGCAATGCTGCCGTTTCCATCATCGCCCATGATCAGCTTGATGCCCAGCAGGTTGATGATCTTGATGGCGACCTTGCCAAGCCGCCCATTTTTGTACAGATTGTCATAGCTCTCGAGCACGAAATAGGTCTTCATGTTGTCGATGAACTGGCTGACCGATTCGATGATCTGATCCTTGCCCAGACCATTTGCGATCAGCTCATGCAACTTAATTGCGATCAGCGTTTCTCCGGCCGATGCGCTCTTTGAATCGAACACATGCGTATCCGATGCGCCTTCCTTCAGGGCCATCGTCTTGCCCAGCATGGCGCTCGCAAAGGAGCCGGACAGCTTGCTCGACAATGTCACGACGAAGGAGCACCCTGCCTTGATCATCGCCTGCTGATAGGTGAGCGGAGCGGGAGATGCCGAGCCGACCTTTTCAGCACATGCCTTCATCGCCTGCATGAAATGGTCGATTTGCAATGTATCATCGTCCACGAACTCCTGTTGCCCTAGTCGCATCGTGAGCGGTATGGATGTGGCGCCCAGCCGCGCCTTGAGTTCTCTTGTTAGGTCACAGCAGCTATCGACGATGATCCGAAATGTCTCGGCATTTTTGTTCATTTGCATGTGTTTGCTCTCCTTCCGGCAACCCGGTTATCAATTGGTAAAATGTGGACTCATTCTGCTCGTGTCTTGAGCATATTACGATTGAGGGTTTAGACGAGAGATTTTGTCGTCCGGCAAGGAAACAAAGTGCAGCAATATCGGGGCGTGGGTTGCGAACCCCGCGGTTTCGCAAGTCTGCCTTTGGCAGACCACCGACGGCTCAAATCGAAGATTTGAGGCGCGGCGCCTATTCAAGCTTCGGTGACGCAGATGGGTGGTAAAAGACCTGCTCCGAAACCAAGGACCCATATTATTAGGACACTTGGCCATATTTCTGGTTATCAGTTCCTCTTCACCTTTATCAATTTCGACCTCATCAAGCAAATCTCCTGCTATGGACCCCAATCCTCCACCAAAGCAAGTCCATCATATGCACATTGGTCCGCAAATCCCTTTTCGATCTGCACCATCTCATCAATTGTAATTGTCGTTTGCATAGCACCACGATCTATGATGGCCTCTCCCCCATTGCTTCGGCATTGAACCATCAAGTGGTGCCCTCGGAAGACTTTTTCGTTGCCCTGTATTCATTGATACATGGCTCAGTTCTCAAGATTTGCCTGCACCATCCCGTGCCCCAACTCCATCCGATTTGGCAATAAAAAGGGACCACCTCATCAGGATGGTCCCTCAGACGATAGACAGACCGTATCTAAATACATCAAAGCGGATACATATCTTGGTGGCCGGAGAGCACTGCATATCCAGACTGCGCCTGATGCGCCTTGGCCAATGCCATGATCACCTCGCCATTGCTCGGGGGCTTGACGGTATGGAACAGCCCCGAATCGCGCATCGGCCCTCTCGTCCAAGCGCGCTCAATCGAATAGCGAATCGCGCGCTCCACGCGAGACGCATCCGTATCATGCAGCTGCGCCACTGCCGGATAAAGCTCCTTGGTGATGCGCCCGTTCAGAGAATCCATGCTGCCCGCCAGCTTCACAGCCGTGTGCAGATAGCGTCCACCGCTATTGCGCATGCTGATCCCGACTGTCTCGGTGATCATGATATCCAGCAGCACATTGGGGTCCGCCTTCGGCCTGAGATGCGTATAATTCAGCTCCTCAATGTCCGAAAACCGGTCCTCCTCCACGATATACTGATACAACAGCTCCAGATCGATGGGCTTGGACAGGTAATAATACGCGCCAAGATCCATCGCACTTCGGATCATGCCGTCCCGCGTCAGGCCGGACAGGATGATCACGCGCACATCCCGAATGCCCAGCGTGCGCATGCTTCGCAAGACGGCATAGCCATCCTGTTGCGGCATGATCAGATCGAGCACCAACACATCCGGACGCAAAAGAACGATCTTTTCTTTGGCATCCGCCCCATTTTTTACTGTGGCGACCATCTCAATGTCCTGCTTCTGCGACAGAAAATGCACCAAATTCGCCAACATCGTTTCGTTATCATCGGCCAGCATCACACGTACGCGTTTCATCGGAGCAACCCCTTTCCCCCAGTGCAAGGTTCGTGATACGCAGCAGTGATTTGTAAAGACACACGCCTTATAGCAACATTATATCACTATTTCATGCATAATGGTACAATTTTCTGGAAATAAATACCATATTTCGACAATCGGCCAATTTTGTCCTGCATGCAGCAGGATTTCGACGTGCAAATCATTTGGCAGGTGTCCAGGTGCAATTCTTGGGCGCTCTGCATCTTTTGCATCAAACATGCCTTGTGCCAAATTCCGCGCGATGGTATAATGGAGTTCACAGCCATGGTACAATACATAAACGTTCCGATGCGCGGAAAGGAGCCAACCAATGAACATTACGCTGAACAACAGGGCGATCACCTATGACGTGGGCGATAGCTTTCTGGATATTGTGAACCGCACCTACCCGAGCGACGCACGCCGCATCCTGGGCATCCGCATGGGCGGCAAGACGCTGCCGCTGAGCGCGCGCCCGCAGGAGGGCTATGATGTGACCACGCTCGACTACGGGAGCGAAGAGGGCTTCCGCATCTACGAGCGCTCGCTTCGGTTCGTGTTCCTGCTGGCGATGCATCAATTGTATCCGGACAAGCATGTGCGCATCGAGAATTCCACCTCCTCCGGGCTGCTTGCGCGGTTGGTGGATGCCAAGATGGACGAGCACATGGTGGAGATGATCGAACAGCGCATGAGGGACATCGTCCTACAGGATCTGCCGTTCACCAAGCGCGTGATTTCGCGCAACGAGGCCATCAAGCTGTTCGATGCGCAGGGCTATGACGACAAGGTCAAACTGCTCAAATATCGCCCATTCGACCATTTTCAGTTGTATAGCCTGGATGGGCTGCTGGAATATTTTTATGGCGAGATGGCGCCGTCCACCGGGTATGTGTCGGTGTTCAAGCTGAACCTGTATCTGCCCGGGCTCGAGATCCTGCTGCCCGATCCAAAGGACCCGAGCGTGCCCGCACCGCATGAGGATCACCCGCAACTGCTGCGCACATTTGCCGAATCACAGCGCTGGGGCACAATACTGGGCTGCGCCAACGCCGCCGATCTGAACGGCATGGTGGCCAAGCGCACCTTGCGCGAGTTCATCCGCGTGAACGAGGCGCTGCACGAAAAATCTATCTCCGGCATCGCAGACAAGTTCGTCAGCAGCGGCGCGCAGCTGATCTTGGTGGCCGGCCCGTCTTCCTCCGGCAAGACCACGTTCACCCATCGGCTGTCCATTTTGCTGCGGGTACAGGGGCTCAAGCCCATGAAGCTGTCGCTGGATGATTATTACATCGACCGCGATAAGATCCCGCTGGACGAGAATGGCGAGCTGGATTTGGAACGGCTGGATACACTGGATGTGAAGCTGTTCAACGAGCACCTGGTCAAATTGCTGCAGGGCGAGCCGATCGATGCGCCCATCTTTGATTTTTTGACGGGCACGCGTCTGCAAAAGACACACAGAATGCAACTGGAGCCCGGCCAACCGGTGCTGGTGGAGGGCATCCATGGGCTGAACCCGGCGCTCACCATGCAGGTGCCGCGCGAGCAGAAATTCATGATCTATATCAGCGCGTTAACCACCTTGAATCTGGACGACCACAACCGCATCCGTACCACCGATGTCAGGCTGCTTCGGCGGCTGGTGCGCGATCATCAGTTCCGCGGCACGCATCCCGAGGAGACCATGTCCATGTGGAACTCTGTTCGCCGCGGCGAGCAGGAATACATCTTCCCGCATCAGGAGCGCGCCGATGTGATGTTCAATTCGACATTGGTCTATGAGCTTGCGATCCTGAAAAAATACGCCTATCCGCTGCTGCTCAATATAAAGGAAGACAGCCCGTTTTACACGCGTGCGCGGCGGCTGGTCAAGTTCCTGAATTACATCATGACCGCCGAAGTCGAGGACGAGATCCCGCTCAATTCCATCCTCAGAGAGTTCGTTGGCGGCTGCACCTTCTACCGCGAGGAGGACTAACACACCCGCAGCCGAACATCAAATCGCACATTTTTTCATCAAACCATGTTTAAAAATCCCTCCCCTGCGCACAATAGGATCGCAAGGGAGGGTTTATTCATGAATAAGAACAAAAAGACAATTCTAACCGTAACCATGATCCTGGTGATGTGTTTCCTGATGGCAGGCTGCTTCAATTCGACAAACGAGCCGACCGAGGTGCCGAACGAGACCATCAACCCCGACGGCGCCCCGATGGTGACCACCGAGCCGGGCGTCATGATCACGCCCATTCCGGAGGGCACCAACGCGCCCATGATGCCGTTTGATTGGTCGGCACAGTCGAGCGCGGTCGAAGGCCGCATCAACATGTTCTCCGAGATCCAGGAGAGCCATGTCGTGACCTGCGAGCAGACAGCCCTGGTGGGCATCAAGTTCACCAGCAGCTACAAGGGCGAACTGACCCAGCGCATCCGCGATATGATCGCGGGCGAGGTGATGGCGGCCGATAGCAACATCACCGTGGTTGCCGTGACCGCCGATCCGAGCGACGTGGCGTCCATCATCCAGCTCAAACAGCGCAAGGATGCTGGCGCGAGCGATGCCGAGATCAAGCCGGAAGTGGAACAAATCGCGAAGAACACCAACACCATGCGCTAACATCGCGCACATGCCCCCAACAAAAAACAGGCATGCAACGGCAATCCTGCCATCGCATGCCTGTTTGCGTATTGCCCGTCCTCTCGGGAGGCCTGGAGGGGCCTGAGCCTCCAGCCTCAATCCTCAGCCCGCGACCTGTGCGCGACAA
>JAJDGF010000108.1 GCA_030265545.1 Eubacteriales bacterium OttesenSCG-928-N13 | reverse complement strand
TGCGCTCTTTGGAAGGGAACGATTGCACGATTTCTTGTGATGTCATAGCATCACGGCCAGAAATCGCGTAAGGTACGCACACATGGTGCGTGTCCTCCCCGGCGTTCACGCCGCCGGGTGCGGATTGAAGCTGGAGGGTTCTGACCCTCCAGACCTCCCGCATGGGGTTCCCGGGCAGTCTGAAAGGTACTCTATTGTAGAGCATCTTTATTGCGTGTTGACATAGCTGATAGGAGCAACGGATTTGACTTGATCAAGTACATGGACAGCCTGAAAGCGTAAGCCATCTGCCAGCATGATTCAAGGGCTGACGCATAAGGAATTTTACCAATTCCGAAAGCGTCAGCCCCATTCTATCCGTACATCTATATTTTTGCGTCATCAACCTTCATATTTGCGCATACGGCTACTATTCTTCCTCGTCATCATCATAACCGTCCGCCGGGTTATCGCTCATTTTCCAGTATTGGGTGCCCCCAAAATGTGCCGTTAGCAACAGTAGCTCTTCATCATAACAATACCGGTGATTATCTCGGTAAGAAGAATAATGATAATAGTCAGATCCATCTAAACTTCTCAAGGCTTCTTCTACGGAAAAAACATGCAAATCCAGCAAATCATACGTTTCTTTCACGGGTGGGTCAATCGAACTTTCAACCACTTTCACATCATTATAATAATGATGGAATCCAAACATATTGTCATATACAATCGCCCCTCCCTCGTGCGCAAGAACCGAAGTTATGGCAGTACACAGTTTATCGTCCTCAATAGACCACGTACCCCTATATCGCCCCCGCGGATAAAGAGAATCGGCACCTATGTAAAATTCAAATGCGCCATCTTCGTAGAAGCGCAAACTATTTCCATAATACTCACAAGTATAAGGACAAAGGATCCAGTAACCAATGAAAAACTCTTCTCGCAATGGAACTCGCACATCATAAACTGTCCCTGGGCGATCCTGAATATCGAGATCTGATAGGGCATGGACGCCGATAGGTGTCATACTCATTACCACAGCCATAATGACAACGAAAAAATGCTTCATATATCGTTTCCCCCCTTGGATACATGCGCATTGAAGTTGCGCGTCCAAAGTATTGGGCAGTATCTCTATGCGCCAGCCCCTTATTGTGCGGTGATGGCAGTTGATTCTCGGATTACGACTGGGTGTATCTGGCGATCTTGTTGAGCACCTCGTCCATCTCGATCGGCTTGGCGATGTGATCGTTCATGCCGGCCTCTCGGCAGCGCTGCACGTCCTCCGCGAACGCATTGGCAGTCATGGCCACGATCGGGATCGTCTGGGCGCGGGGGAGTGGCAGTGCGCGAATTTCGATCGTTGCGCTCAATCCATCCATGACGGGCATCTGAATGTCCATCAGGATGATATCGTATCGATCGGGATGCATCTTAAACATCTCCACAGCCTGCAGCCCATTCTCCGCGCAATCGATCTGTATGCCGGTGGGCGAAAGCAGCGCCATGACCACCTCGCGATTGATCTCAATGTCCTCGGCGAGCAGCACCTTGATTTTTGAGAAGTCCACGTTGTCCGCCTGGATGACATTGTTGTGTTCAAGGTTGGTATCGTCTGTGCGCAGCATCTTCACCGTGAAGGAGAAGTCGCTGCCCACATCCGGCACGCTCTCCGCCCAGATGTGGCCGCCCATGCTCTCCACGATGCTCTTGGAGATCGCAAGTCCTAGGCCGGTGCCGCCATATTTGCGCGAGATGCTGCTGTCCGCCTGTGAAAACGCGCTGAACAGATCGGCTATCTTGTCCTTCTGGATGCCAATTCCGGTATCTTTCACGGAGAATTGCAGTTCGCATATGCCGTTCTCTTCGGAAAGCTTGGATATGGACAGACTGATCTCACCCTGTTCTGGCGTGAACTTGATGGCATTTGACAGCACGTTGCCCAACACCTGCGAGAGACGGATCTCATCACCCAACAGCGCATTCGGGGCATCGGGCGCGAGATGAACGCTGAAATGCTGATGCTTTTCGCGCATGCGCGCTTCGTGGATGCCGGTGACATCTCTCAGCATGCGCTGAAGCGAAAATGGCTCGTGCGCCAGCTCGAATTTGTCAGAATCGATCTTAGACATATCCAGCACATCGTTGATGATGCCCAGCAGCAGCTTGCTGGCGCCCTGAATCTTGCTCAGGCACTGCTCTGTTTCCTGTTTGGTCTTGGCATTCTGCGCGATGGTGGTCATGCCAATGATGGCGTTCATGGGGGTGCGGATTTCATGGCTCATGTTGGCCAGGAAGGTGCTCTTCGCCTTCGCGGCTGCCAGCGCGTCCTTGCTGACCTGAATCAGCCTGGTGGTCATGTCATTTCTGATCATGGCTGCTGAAATGAGCAGGCCCGCAGAGCGAAGCACGTTTTCCTCGGCGGCGGTGAACAGTCGCTCGTCGGCGCAATCATCAAAGCCGATGAAGCCCCAGAAGTGTTCTTCCACAAAAATGGGCACGATCAAAATGGACAAAATGCTCTGCGCTTCCAGGTGCTTACGTTCCACTGGCACCATGTGCCGAACCACGGAATTGATGCATTTGTCCTTGTTCAATGTCTCGCGCCAGGAGGGCATCACGTCATCCACCGATATATTGGTGGTCAGCTCATTGCCCTGCTGCGGCTCGGCGCTCCCTGACCATTCACAGATCTGAGAACAGCATAGCACATCATCCACCATATGGTTCTGCCAGATGTAAACGCGGTCCGCCTGCACCTCTTCACCCAGCATTTTGATGCTGGTTTGAAGCTGATTGGCAAAATTGTGCTCATCTGCTGACATGAGCAGAGAAGCGACCCGATTGACGGTGCCGAGCAGCCGATCCTGCCGCTCCAGATCGTTTTGCGCCTTCTTCAAGGAGCGCATGTCCACCTGATAGGCGGCAATGGCAAACGAATCATCATAGGGAATCTTCTTGAGCGTCACGTTGACGGGCACCATATCCTTATGGATCATCAGCTCCGTATCAAAGTTCATGAAGCCATGATCCACGGTGAACTTGAGCCGATCCTTCATGGTCAGTTTGAGGGAACCATCCGCATTGCGTGCAGGAATAAACCCGGTGAGCGTCTGCTTGAAGTGATCAAAGAAAGCTTGCTTGTCCGGCAGATCAAAGAAATCCAGCGCCGCCGGGTTGCAATCAATGACCTCCAGCTTGTCGTTGTAGATGGTGTTGGCGTGCGGGTTGGCGTTGTAGAGCGCCTCGCTGTTGCGTTTTGTCCGATCCAGATCTTGCGTGCGCTCATCCACCTGCATTTGCAGGCTGGCGCTGTGCTGCTCAATCTGCTTGAGCGCATTGTGCAGCATGTATTCGGTTCGCTTCTGGCGATTGATGTTCAGATACCCGCCCAGCACGCGCATGGGCTTGCCATCCTGGTCGTATTCCAGCACCTTGCCGATGTCATTTACCCAGATGTATTCGCCCTTGCAGTTTTTCACGCGGATGTCGCGTGAATAGTGGTCGGTCTTTCCCTGGATGTGCGCCTGCAGATCGGCGATGGAATCCTGCTGGTCATCCGGATGAACAGTATCCTCCCAGTCCACGATATCGGTGCTCTTATTGAAGGTTTCCGGGTCATAACCCAGCATCCGAATGTAGTTCTCATTGTGGTTGATGATGCCCGTCTGCAAATCCCAATCCCAAATGCCAAGGCCGGAGATTTGCGAGATCAAGTTCAGCTCATCCACGTTGCTCTTCAGCTGCAATTCCATGCGCTTGGAATGGTCGATATCCTGCGCGATGCCGACGAGAACAAGCGGCAAGCCGGCACTGTCCTTTTCGACCACGATGCCGATCATGGACAACCAGACGCTGCTGCCATCCTTTTTATTCACCAGGAATTCGGAACGATATTGATCTGTCTTGCCGGACATGCAATCAAGCAAGGACTGATCGGTATCCGTCGCCTCCGAATCCAGCAGGTTGTCACGCAGCTGAGCGAGCGATTTGGGGGCATTGCTTGCATCACAGCCCAGTGTTTTGATCGCTTCGGATGACAGCATAAGCTGATCCTCGCGTACATCCCAACGCCAAAAGCCGACGCCAGACGCAGTGGCGAGCGGCTCAATGAATGGCAGGATATGTTCAAACATATTTATTTCTGTCGACACGTTTTTTTCCTCTCAGATTATACATAATTACACGTATATATATTGTACGTTTTCTCGATGTCATTGTCAAGCATTGGCAGATCATTTCAAAACCATTCACGCGGATTTACCCAGCGCATAGGATGATAATGGCTCAGTATCAAGGAGGGATTATAGATTATGGCAAATTGCTCTTGCAACAATGGATCTCGATTTGGCGTCTATGAGAACATCAGACGTCTTGATTATAATTACGAATATACGTTGGCGAGTGGCTGCGGCGGCCTGGGCGGCTGGCTAGGCAACGGTTGTGGTTGCGGTGGCTGCGGTTGTGGCAATGATTGCAGCTGGAACAACTGCTGCGATACCAATTGCAATTCCAGTTGTGGCTGTGAATGGAATAACTGCTGCAGCTGCAGCTAAATTCTGCGAATCGGAACCATGATGGCGGTCAGCATGCTTTGCTGGCCGCCATTTTGCTTGAATCATTGGTTCTTGACGTGCCATCTTCCTCGTGCTATGATCTAATCATTGGCAAAAGGAGACATATCATGCAAACAAACGAAATAGATCATCGGCAGGACGATGCATTGGTGAAACGCGAGCAACGAAAAACCGTCCGCAGGCTGGTATCCAAGCAAGCAAGACTTGTGTTTTTCATCTATATCGTGATGTCGTTGATTGCAGCGTTCTTTCTGAGTGCGAACATTGACAGCACGGAACCGCAGACAATAAACGGGAGCAGTATATCGGCGATTGCTGCTTGCATCGGGCTTGTGGTTGCGATATTCAGTCGGGGCTATCAAAGGTTGAACCGCGATCTGCGATATAAAAATGGTTCGATGGACGTAGCGTCATTCCTGCGCATCCTGACATTGCTGCTCGGGCTTCAGGTGTTCGCGGGCATTGCCAACATCGGAATTGAAGCGCTGCTTAATGCGTATGGACGTACCATGATCATGCCCTATTTCAGCACACCGTTGAAGACACCGATGGAGTTTGCGTATATCGTGCTGATTGCTCCGATCACGGAGGAGATCGTCTTCCGCGGGGCGATCATGCATTCGTTAAAGCCGGTGGGGCGTTGGTTTGCGATCCTTATGACATCAATCATGTTCGCCCTGATGCATACGACGATGCAGCAGCTGGTTCCAATCTTCCTGTGCGGGTTGCTGCTGGCAGTCGTGGCGATGAATTACTCGATCAAGTGGTCGATCGTGCTGCATATGCTGAACAACCTGTATTCAACGTTGTTCAGGCAGTGGTCACAGCAGGACGCGATACTTCTTTTTACCCTGCTGATGGCATTGATTCAACTTGTGTGCCTGATCTCATCGATTGTATGGGTGATCAAGCGTCGCCATTCAATTGTGGGATACATCAAACTGCACAGCAGCCCACCGAAGAGCTTCAGATGGGCGTTCAGCTCCGCTTGGATGCTGATCCTTGTGGCGACGACGTTGTTATTTATCGGCTTGGGCATCACCACATTGCCCGCATCATAGCAGGAGGAAATCGTTGTGAAATACAGTTCGATTCCGATCGGCGAGGCGCATCTTGATACCTATATCATGGACGATCTGATGCCGGAGCAGCGGGAAAAGCGCCCGCTGGTGCTGGTTTGTCCGGGCGGCGGATATGGAATGACGGCCAGCCATGAGGGCGAGCCGATTGCGTTACGCATGAATGCAATGGGGTTCCATAGCGCAGTGCTCTGGTACAGCGTGGCGCCCAGCGTGTTCCCGAAGGCGCTGACAGAGCTTGCGAAGGCGGTGGATCTGGTTCGACAGCACGCGGATACATGGAGCGTGGACGAGGATCGCATCATCGTGCTGGGCTTTTCGGCGGGCGGGCATTTGGCGGCCAGCTTGGGTGTGTTTTGGAACCGACCGTTCCTTGCAGAAGCGGCGAAGCTTTCGCCCGATCAGATGAAACCCAATGGGCTGGTGCTGTGCTATCCGGTGATCACATCGGGAGAATTCGCGCATCGTGGGTCGTTTGAGAACCTGATGGGGCATGCGGATGACCCCGAGCTGCTGCACATGCTGTCGCTTGAAACGCAGGTGACGGCCGAGGTGCCGCCCACGTTCCTGTGGCACACATGGGATGATGAGGCGGTGCCCGTAGAGAACGCGCTGCTGCTTGCAACTGCGCTAAAGAAGGCGGATGTCAGCATGGAGCTGCATATCTATAAACATGGCGTGCACGGCCTGTCGCTGGCAAATGAGCTGACGGTGGGCAGCAAGCCGCAATATGTGGGCTATGAGGCCTGCGGCAGCTGGCCTGACTTAGCGGGGCAGTGGATCCATTCCCTATAAAACATTGCTTCACAAGAAATTCTGCTTTCGTATCCCATCCGAGGAGAATTGCGAAGCAAGTCGACG
>JAJDGF010000107.1 GCA_030265545.1 Eubacteriales bacterium OttesenSCG-928-N13 | reverse complement strand
GGGCAATACCGCACAATTCGCGGATGTACAGGCGAAGGGAATTCTCGTCAGATTGCACCTGCAAATGCCGAAGGACTGGCAGCGAGAAATGAGGTCGATGAGGCAGTAGGGCTAATCAATTGTGTAATAATGGCGCGCATTCAACTGGTTTCCAGTCAGCTCCAACCAGTAGTCCTCGAAGCCTTCGCCCAGCTTGATCTGCTTCATGACGGCCGCCCCGTTTACGATGTTGCAATTCTCTATGAGCGTGTAATATTCTTTGGCGCTGTACGAATTCTCAATGAACAGCTTGCCCGACCCGGTCAGTTGCAGCTTTGCGGCGGAGCCATTCGTCTTGATCAGCGGTATGATAGGATCACTCCCGATCCACGGCATCGATGTGCCGCTGCTGCCGCTGAGCGCAAGCTTCAACGTGCCGTTTGCCGCTGCGGTATTCAAAATGGATGTATCAGTGTAAAGGAAGGCTTTGTTGTTCAGCTTCAACTCATGACTGACAGACAGCGAATTGAGGCTTGAGTAACCGCTGATGATCATTTTTTTTGTGTTCACGGACAGACTGGTATACGAGCCGATCAGCGTCAGTTGGCCGCAGGTGATGGTTACCGCACTATTCGACTCCAAATTCTTCAGCGTCAATGATTGATCGGGGATGGAGATATTATTTTCGAAGTCCAAATCGAATTCTTCTTCCTGTCCATCGATTGTGAGCGATGGCGGCAAGGTTGTGGCGGTGGTGGTCGCGGGCTGATTCAGCTTGATGGTGCAGCCGCTTGCACCGTTGATGGCGGTAAGCGCCTCATCAAAGGTCGCGTAGCCGGTGGTCTTCTTGCCCTTGGTCAAGCTGACTGCGCCCACCTTGTACACCAGCGTTGCATTATCTGTGCCAAATGCCACCTTGTACTTGTTCCAGTGCGAGGGCAGCTTGGCGCGCCCCAGGGACGTCAGTTTGGTGCCCGAATTGATGGCGAGAATATAGTTCAGTCCAACGTCATTCCAGCTCCATTCATCCAATTTGAGCGTGCCCGAGCCGCTGGTCAGTGTGCGACTGTTCGTGCGAAGGATCGGACCTGCATTCACATCTATGTCCCAACTCAGACGGCTGGTGCCGCTCAGCGCGATGGGCTTTTGAATGTCCAGAATGCCCATGCCCAAGTAGAAGTATGCCTTGTTTAGCTTCATCGTGTTGACCTTGACAGCATTCACATCCAGCCGACTGTTCACGCTCAATGTGGCGCTGGGTTGCACGTTCGTTTCTATGATGGAACCATTCACCAAAACCAGCTTTGTGGCCAGCGTGACGCCGGGCGCCTCCAGCAGGATCTCATCCATCTCGTCATTGCCCACAACCAGCATGTTCAGCGCCAGGTTGTTTTGCACATGCAGCTTCCCATCTACCGAGGACAGCGTGTAGTTGAAGCCTCGGCCAGTGATCGTGCAAGGCTTTTTGATCGGCTGGCTGATGGTGGCGTGATTGAGCAGCTTGATGACCACCTGGCTGGGCTTGGTCTTGTTGGTGATGCTTGGGTCGTTGTTGATGATGTTCAGCGCATTGTCCACCGAATACACGCCCTTCAGCTTGCCCTTTACCAGCAGCATGGCCTCGGCCGCGTTCGAGATGACGCGGACTCCGCCACTTTCATACAGCAACTCCATCGAGCTGTATGAGAAGGATGAGCCCTTTCTGAGCTGGCTGCCGGTGAACGGATATTCCGCAACGACATCATCGGGCATGAACTCACCATAGTAATCCTCGAGCACGATGTAGTCACTGGATCCGGCATTCAGCGTGTTAAGATAGATCGGGCTGTAAGTGGGAGTGTGGAAGCCAGAAACCTTTTGGATTGTGTTTTTCCCAATGAGAGTGAGCTTGTCACAATCCAACCGATAGAGCATGGGCACTAACGCCTTGTCAAGCACGATCTCATTCGCTTTCAAGCTGAATGGACTGTATTGTTTCATCTTTGTGCCTTTGATGGTGACCTTTGCGGTTGCGTCTTGATTATAGCGCCCGATCACGCCATCAATAGATTTACTGATCATTCCATCATCATATTCACTATTGAGATTATCAAAATGACCGCCGGTGATCGTGACAACGGCATTGCCATCAACGCCCGCGCCGATGCATGCGCTATTTATACCAAAGATATAAGAGATAAAACCATTTTTGATCTCGATGCTGGCGTGGCCGCGCACGCCTGAACCGATGCCCGCACCGTTAAAGCCCTGGGCATAATAGACGGTACCGCCGCTGATGTTGATTGTGGCATTGCCGTCTGAGCCCGAGCCGATGGCAGCGCCGTCGTAGCTGCTGGCGTTTTCGATGATGCCGCCTGTGATGTTGATGTTGGCGTTGCCGCCTGAGCCCGAGCCGATGGCAGCGCCTTGGTTCGTGCTGTTTCCACTTGAATAGGCCGTGATGGTGCCGCCCGAGATGTTGATGTTGGTGGTGACGTAGGGGCCGGAGCCGATGCCGGCGGCCCAATACGGATCATCCCCCTCTTCAATCCATGGGCTAGACACAGTGACATTGCCGCCGGCAAGGTTGATGGTGTAGCCGGTGTTCATGTCATATCCACCGCCAATGACGCTCATCATGTTCGCTGTGCCTGAGAGCAATTGGGCGTTGATTTCGCCGCTTTTGAATGTTATGGTGCCATGGGTGCGCCCGCCGATGACGCCGGAGGAGACGCTCGAGGGATTATACTGATCCTGATACACGCTGAGCCTGCCTGCATCCTTGCTGTCCTTGTTGGCGATGGTCAGCTTCGCGCCATTTTCCACCGCCAGCGCGGGCATGTCTGCGCCGCTTGTATAGAGCGAGTTTGTGCCGCTCAGCTTCAGCGTCACTTCTGTGGATCCACCCTCGATGTGAATGGGCGAGGCATCCCGGCTGTTGATTCGCATGTTTTGCAGGATGATCGTGGGCTTGCCGTTCGTCACTTTGATAACATGCGATTCGCTACTTCCGGTCACCTGGTAGGTTCTGCTGTCGGAGATTGTATAGTCGGCCCCCAAGGTGGCCAGATCGATTGGAACCGTTGTCGCGGCCTGCGCGCCGGTGGTCAACGCGAGCGTCAACGCCAGCATTAGCATGACAACCAGAATCATCCTGCGTTTCATGTGCGTACTCCCCCTGTTTATTTATTGACCATTATTTCACACCAATATTTACAAAATGTCAACATTCCTGGCATGAATCCGACATATTTGTACGGACGACAATGAGCCGCGACACATCATTGTGTATCGCGGCGTTTGCGCATGGTTGGTTCCAGTTCATGGGTGCATCAACGCGATGCGGATAACCTTCGATCCGGTTAGTTCCTGTGATAATTCAATCGTGCCAAATAGTCATTTGCATCGGGCTGAATGGAGTAATCCTCAAAGCCTGCACCCAGCTTGAACTGCTTTTGAACGGCAGACATGCTCTTGATGGTGCAGCCCTTCAAGATGTTGACGAAAGGCATATTCCCGCGCCCATTTGCCAGCGTCAGCTTGCCTGACCCGACCAGCCGCAGCGCTGCTTTGGGCAGGACAGCCGTGATGAGCGCATCTTGGTCATCAAAGCTGTAATGTGTTATCATGCTGTTGCCGTTCAAGATCAGCTTCAATTCGCCGTCCGTTGGTGCAGTGTTCTCAATTGTATCAAGCAGAACCATTTCTGTCTTGTTATTCAGCCGCATTTCCTTTTTGACGGAAAGAGCGCAGACCGACACGTCACCGCTGATGCTCACCCTATCCGCCACCGCCCTCATATCGCCCAGGCGCGAATTGATTATTGACAGTTGCTCGCATTCGATCTCAAAATCTTCGTATACATCGAGGTTCTTTATCGTCAGAGACTTGGCGCGAATTGGATCTGTGCCCGTGATGCGCAGGTCATACCCCTGTCCATCGATGGTGAGCGACGGCGGCAAGTTCGTCATGCTCATGAGTGCATGCTCATTCAGCTTGAGGACATAAGCGCTTGTATCTTGAATGTTGTTTAGCGCCTCGTCAATGCTTGCATAGGGGGTGATCTTTTTGCCCTTGATCAGGCTGACTGCACCGGCCTTATACCCGAGCGTTGTATCATTGTCACCAAATACCGCTTTATATCTGCTCCAATATGTGGGCAGTTTGGCACGTCCAAGGGATGCCAAGGGGGTGCCGCTGTTGGTGGCTAGCACATAGCCCACACGCTTGGATTCATACCAATCATATGCATCCAATTTGAGCGTGCCCGAACCACTGGTTAACGTCTTGTGATTTGTCTTGAGGATCGGCGATTCATCTATATTGATATCCCAAAACAGCGTGTTGGCTCCGACCAGCGCGATGGGATTTTGGATGTCAATGATGCCTTCACCCAAGGAGATGAAAGCCTTATTCAGCTTCAGCGTGTGGACCTTCACGGAATCGACGTCCAGCCGGCTGTTCACATGCAGCGTGGCGCTGGGCTGATGGTTCATGTCCGTGATGGAGCCGTACATGATGACCAACTTGGTCGCCAATGTAATGCCGGGCGCCTCCAGCAGGATTTTATCATCCTGAGAATCGCCCAGCGTAAGCAGGCTCAGCGCCAGGTTGCTTCTGACATGAAGCGTTTGATCATCCGTCAACAGGATTGAGAACCGGCCGCGTCCATCGATCGTGCAGGGTTTATTGATGGTCTCGCGGATGGTGGCGTCACGGAGCAGCTTGATGACCACCTTGCTGGGCTTGGTTTTGCTGGTGATGTTTGGATCATTGTTGATGATGTTCACCGCGTTGTCAAGCGAATGGACGCCCCTCAGTTTGTTGTTCACCAGCAGCATGGCCTCGGCTGCATTGGCGATGGTGGTGACGCTGTCTGTGCCATAATGCAGATCGAGCGAAGCGTGCGCAAACGAGGCGCCCTTTCTTAACTGCTGGCCGTTGAAGCCATACGCTGCAATGCATTTGTTGGGTTTAAACTCGCCATACTGATCCTCCAGCACGATATAGTCATTGGCGCCGGCATTCAGCGTATCAAGCTTGATCGCATTCCAAGTATGGCTGATATCGTTGGTGACCTTTTGAATTGTGTTTTTCCCGCTGATGGTGAGCGTTTTGCAGTGGAGATCATCCAGCAAAGGCAGCAGCGCTTTGTTGAGCACCACGTTCTTTGCTATGATGCTGTTGGGCGAGCGTGCCTTGATTTTTGTGCCTGCGATGGTGACGCTCGTATCTGTTTCTGGGTCCATGCTCCCGATCACGCCTTCGATATATGTTTCGTCTTCCCGCTCGCCATCAGAATAATAGTCAATCGCATAGAGTGCATCATAGGAACCACCGGATATCGTGACATCCGCTGCGCCATCTTCACCTGCGCCGATGCTCGCGCCCCGTATGCTCGATACATTCAAGAAGGTGCCGTTCTTGATATTTACATCAGCGTATGCACTCGAGCCGGAACCGGAACCAATGCCTGCGCCGCTCTTGCTCTTGGCATATGAGAAGATGCCGCCCGTGATATTGACTTTGGCGGTGCCAAATTCGCCGGAACCAACTGCCGCGCCGTACTCGCTCTCGGCATCGATCGTGCCGCCTGTGATATTGATGTTGGCATGACCATCGTAGCCTGAGCCAATGCCCGCGCCGCGTCGCCACATTCCATCGTATACATTGGTAGCAACTTTGCCGCTTGTGATGTTGATGTCGGTGGTGGCGCCGGGGCCAGAGCCGATGTTGGCCGCATAATAGCCGTCATCATTATTGCCTGTATCCATGCATTCGGCGATGACATTCGCGCCGTTGAAGTTGATGGTATAGCCGGCATCCAGATCACGTCCGCCGCCGATGCAGCTCATTTTGTGCGCGGTTTCAGAAAGCAATTGCACGCGCACCTCGCCGCTCTTGAACGTCATTGTGCCATAGCTCGCCCCGCCGATGACGCCGGATGAAACATCCGAGGCTTCGCTTTGATGCTGATATGCACTGAGCATGCCGACACGCTTTTTGTCCTTGGTGACGACGGTCAGCTTCGACCCGTTCTTTACCTCCAGTGCGGGCACGTCTTTTTTGGATGCAGTCAGCGAGCTTCTGCCCACCAACTGCAGCGTCACATCTGCGCCGTCAAGAATGGAAATGGGCGAATTGTCATCGCTGATGATCCGCGCATTCTGCAGGATGATCGTGGGCTTGCCATCCGTGACCGTGATCGTGCCTTCCTCGGTGGATCCGGTTATCAGATAGGTGCCATTTCCTGAGATTGGTTTGTCAGCTTTTAGCGTATCTAGGTCAATCGGAGTCGGCGCTGCAGCCTGCGCGCCGGTGGACAATGTCAACATCAACGCAAACATCAGCGCAGCAATCAGTAACATTCTGCGTTTCATGTCAGAGCTCCCACTTATTTGATTTTTCTTTGTGTTACATCAATTGTATAACAATAACTTCCATTGGTTAACCTACTATAGGTTTCTTGTCCCATAAAAAAGTGACCAATTGTCCCTGTGTTCGACATGATTTCCTCAATTATGACCAATTGACAAAAGGGCTGTGATGCGGTGTATTGCATCACAGCCCTCGTCGAAG
>JAJDGF010000106.1 GCA_030265545.1 Eubacteriales bacterium OttesenSCG-928-N13 | reverse complement strand
TGGGGTCTGGGGATGAAATCCCCAGCGGGGTGTTGGGGCGGAGCCCCGACTAAGAATCATTGCGTGGGGGTGTCGGGGCGGAGCCCCGACCATGGGTCATCACCCAGCGAGCCACTCGGCCGCCTGATCGCGCGACTGGAACACGCGAAACTCATTCGCCTTGTTGGACTCCATCGCAAACTCTGCGAAGCGCGGGTTGAATCGTGCTTCATCGATCACGGCGGCAACGCGGATATGATAGTTGACGGTCTTTTGCAGGATTGTGCCTGCCAGGCGCGTGCTGAGCGTGATGAATGCATCGGAGATGCACTCATTCGGGATCAGGATATCATTCACCTGCTGCTCAAAGCAGAGCGAGATCAAATCCATCCCCTGCTGCTCGGTCTCGATCGGCGGATTGCCGGACAATATCTCAACGAATCGCTTTCCATTCATCTCGGTTACGGTATACTCCATGGTTCTCTCCTCTTTCATTTGATTGTCATAATGCGGTGCCCCGTGTCGGGATACGAAGCAGCGCCGGATCAGCGCCCTCATGCCGCAACAACCAAATCTTGCGCTCGATGCCGCCCGCATAGCCGGTCAGGTTGCCGTTTGAACCAAGCACGCGATGGCAGGGAATGATGATGGAGATCGGGTTATGCCCCACAGCGCCGCCCACTGCCTGCGCGGACACAGCGCGCCCGCATAGCGCTTCGAGCTTTTTTGCGATCTGACCATAGCTGGTGGTGCTGCCATAGGGGATGCTGAGCAGCTGCTTCCACACAGATTGACGGAACTCGCTGCCCTCGGGCGTCAAGGGGAAATCAATGCACGGATTCTGCCCATCGAAATAGCGCGCCAGCCAATCCTTGGCCGCGGCGAAGACGGGCAACTCCCGCTCCTCAGCACCCTCGGGCAGGCTCGCACCGAAATACTTCTGATCCTTCATCCAAAGACCACAAAGCCCATTCTCGTCGCCCGCCAGCATGAGCTGCCCCAGCGGAGAATCGATCCAAGTAGAATGCATCACCCTCATTCCCCCTCCTTCATCGTCGAAAACTCAAACACCGTATAGGGCGTGTGCTCGGCATCAGATAGCTGCAGATAGCACATGCCGTCCTCCGCCATGATGCGCCCCACATGCAGCACATCGCCCAGCTTGGCCGCCTTTTTGTACTCGATCCGCACGCGATCAAACGGATAATCCTGCGGCAACCCATCCATCACTGCCTCCAGATAGCGCGCGTTGTTCATGTGATGGTTGACATCGATATCATACGCCCGCACATGGATCTCGCCCAGCAGCTCCATGTCCTGCTCGGGCAGATAGATGCGCCGATCCAGATAGGGCATATCGATCTTGGGATCGATCGTGACAGCGGCAGAAACGTCCTTCGGCAGCCTGGTCATCAGGCCGGTGGCGTGGTTCACGAACGCGCCCACGCCATAGGTGCGCACGCAAGTCTCACCCGCCTCGTCATATAGCGCCGTGTTGCGCAAGCCCAAGAACCCTCTGCATTCATAGATGTAGGTGGTGGCCGACACGTGTTCGCCATAATGGGGCAAGCGCAATATATCAATCTGGCGTGACATGATGAACATGCCCAGCCCATTGTCGATCAGATGATTGGTGAACTCCTGCTCCGATTCCATCCAGAAGAAATCGCAATCCTGCATGATGTCGAGTGCCGAGACCAGCTTCAACTGACCATTCGTATCGGTCTGACTCGCGCCCACGCGCGCATGGGTCGTATACATGGGTTTGTCCCCTCCATTTTCGGGCGAAATGGCGGCAAAAAAGCGCCACCCGCCGCATTGTATCCATCTTAACACAAAGCGGTGGGTGGCGCAAGATTGAATCATTATGCGAGGATCACTTTGTACGTGCGCAGCCAGTGATCCAGCTGCAACATATACGCGATCGTCTGCGGGGTGGTCATCAGCTGTCCGTACCAGGGCACGGATCGATCGTCCACGAGCAGCTCATCCAGCGCCTGCTTGCTCACAATTTGAAGCAGCGGCGAATCACCATCCCGCATCACATCCCGCAGCCGCACTGACACCGCCTCCAGATAGGCCGGGTTGTGCGTCTTCGGATAGGGGCTCTTCTTTCGCCACAGCACCGATTCGGGCAGCAGATCCTTCACCGCCATGCGCAAGAGACCCTTCTCTGTGCCCTGATGATCCTTATACGCCCAGGGCACCGAATACAGATACTCCGCGATCCGATAATCGCAGAACGGCACGCGCACCTCCAGCCCGCTGTACATGCTCATGCGATCCTTGCGGTCAAGCAATGTCTGCATGAACCAGTTCAGGTTCAGGCTGACCATCTGCTTCATGCGGCGCTCCTCATCATCTGCGCCCTCGCGCACATCAGCAGCCAACAATGCCGCCCGATAGCGCTGATCCACATATTCTTTCGCATCGATCTCAGACGCATAATCACCCGCCAGGAACGTCGCGCGATAGTCGGTCGATTGCGACCAGGGGAAGCCATAGCGCGCGCGGATCTCCGGATCGCGATACCAGGGATAGCCGCCGAAGATCTCGTCCGCGCACTCGCCCGACAGCGCCACCGTCACATGCTGCTTGATCTCCCGACAGAACAGCAGCAGCGAGGCATCCACATCCGCCATGCCGGGCAAATCGCGCGCCTCCACCGCATCATACAGCGCATCCAACAGCTCGTCCGTCTTGAGCACGATTCGATGGTGCTGCGCCCCCAGCGATTCATTCATCTGGCGGATGAAATCGTCATCGCTGCTGGGCTGAAATTTCCCCGATTTGAAGTATCGTTCATTGTCCTCATAGAACACCGAAAAGGTGTGCAGCTGCTCGCCCCGCCGCTGAAAATGTTGATCGGCCACCGCCGAGATGATGCTGGAATCCAGCCCGCCCGAGAGCAGCGTGCCCAGCTTCACATCCGACACCAGCTGGCGCTCGATCGAATCCTGCACCAGATACCGCACCTGCTCCACGGTATCCTCAAACGAATCCTCATGCGTCCGATCCGTAAGCCGCCAATATGCCCAGGTGTTCAGCCCGTTCTGGTCATAATAGCCGCAATGCGCGGGCGGCAGCTCCTCGATCCCCATCAGCACGCCGCAGCCGGGCGTGCGCCCTGGCCCGATCAGCATCAGCTCCGCCACGCCCTGGCTGTCCAGCCGCGCGTCCATGCTGGGATGCGCCAGCAGCGCCTTGATCTCAGAGCCAAACAGCAGCCCCTTCGGCCTCTGGGAATAGAACAGCGGCTTCACCCCGATCCGATCGCGCGCCAAAAACAGCCGCCTCTCGCGCTGCTCCCACACCGCAAACGCGAAGATGCCGTTGAACCTGCTCACGCATTCCGCGCCCCACTCGGCATAGGCATGCAGCACCACCTCGGTATCCGAATGCCCGTTGAAGCGGTGCCTCGCAACTGCCAGCTCATCGCGCAGCTCGGATGTGTTATACAGTTCGCCATTGTAGATCAGATGCAGCCGCTCGTCTCCCAACGCCAGCGACATGGGCTGCCTGCCCCGCTCGATATCCACCACGCACAGCCGCGCGTGTACCAGCGCCGCGCAATCATCCGCATAGATCCCGCGCTGATCCGGCCCACGCCGCGTCAGCGTGTTTTGCATTGCAATTAGGCTGTTCATCGCCAGTCTGGGCGCCTCCGCCCAATCCACCACGCCCGCAATTCCGCACATCTTCATTACCCCCATCAAAAATGGCGCCCTCATATAACATGAGAACGCCTTTGTTCGATATATTCTATGCGCCAGGGGTCGCATGTGTGCATCCAATCAGATATTTGCGGCCTGCTTCAGTTGATCCACGTGATCGAGCTTCTCCCACGGCAGATCCAGGTCGTCGCGCCCGAAATGGCCATAGCTGGCGGTCTGGGCATAGATCGGCCGCCTCAAATCCAGCCTGTCGATGATCGCCGCCGGACGGAAATCAAACACCTGATTCACGATCTCGGCCAGCTGGTCATCCGGCAGCTTGCCCGTGCCGCGCGTGTCCACGTATAGCGACACAGGACGCGCCACGCCGATCGCGTAGGCTATGCCGATCTCGCACTCCTTCGCGAGGCCAGCCGCCACCAGGTTCTTGGCCGCATGGCGCACCGCGTAGGCCGCCGAGCGATCCACCTTCGTCGGGTCCTTGCCCGAGAATGCACCGCCGCCATGGCGCGCATAGCCGCCATAGGTATCCACGATGATCTTGCGGCCGGTCAGCCCCGAGTCACCCTGCGGCCCGCCCACCACGAAGCGACCCGTCGGGTTCACAAAATAGCTGGTGTTCTCGTCGAGCAATTCGGCCGGGATCACCTGACGGATCACCTGCTCGGTGATGTCCTTCTCGATCTGGGCATGCTCCACTTCGGGCGCATGCTGGCTGGACACCACGACCGCCTCCACGCGCACGGGCTGCCCATCCACATATTCCACGCTCACCTGCGCCTTGCCGTCCGGCCTGAGATAGGGCAGCCGCCCATTTTTGCGCACTTCGCTCAGCCTGCGCGTGAGCCGATGCGCCAGCGCGATCGGCATCGGCATGAATTCGGGCGTCTGATCGCAGGCATAGCCAAACATCATGCCCTGGTCGCCCGCGCCGGTATCAAAGCGGTTCTCTTCCCTGCCCTCCAGCGCGTTGTCAACGCCCATGGCAATGTCGGGTGACTGCTCATCCACCGTGACCATCACCGCGCAGGACCTGCCGTCAAACCCGAGCGCCGAATTGTTGTAGCCGATCTCGGACAGCTTGGCGCGCGCGATGTCCGCGATGGAGATATAGGATTTGGTCGTGATCTCGCCCATCACCAGCAATAGGCCGGTGGTGGTGGCGCATTCGCAAGCCACGCGCGCGGCGGGATCCGCGGCCAGGATGGCATCCAGCACCGCGTCCGAGATTTGGTCGCATACCTTGTCCGGGTGCCCCTCGGTCACCGATTCAGATGTAAACAATGTCTTCATATAAGGATCTCCTTCTTTCATTGGCAGATGGTTTCAATCTGTTCTTCGGCGCGCAAAAACAACGCCCGCCATATAAAGACGAGCGCTGCACATGCATAAAGCCAAACTATGCGCCTCATCTTCCAGCGGCATAGGCAGCCGCTGCGGGATTTGGCACCGCATCGCGCAAGCGCGATAGGTTGCCGGGTGTCATCGGGCCCGTCCCTCAACCACTCTGGATAAGGCATATCCAATGTCTATATTATAGATTGCAGCGCGCATGCTGTCAACGGATAAACGCGTCAAATCCCGAACATCTATGTAAATTCTCACAAAAGATGCGGATGTACTTGCCTGTTGTCGAAAAGTGCCGTATAATACATATAGGTATGCTGTGAAGTATAAACACTATATATGGAGGTACAATCCCAATGCAAAGCAAATTGCTTGCCCTGTTGCTGGTGATAATGCTCATTTTGTCCCTTGGCACCATCGCGATGGCCGAGGTGGCAGCAGATGATGACGAATCGATGGATTGGGTCTATGACGACGAGGACGAACAGGATGCCGAATCGGAGATGACCGATGAGGATCTGGCCGCCGAGGATGACCAGGACACTGCGCTATCGGACGACATCGAGGATGCGGACGAGGCCGATTTGAACGGCGCGCTGGAGGTCTATTCCTGGTTCGGGTTGCAGCCGCTGGATGTGGATGAGAGCATCGCAGATTCGAGCGGCACCATGTGGCGCGTGCTGGACGATCGCTTCAACACCGCCGATCAGATGCTGGGTGAGCTGCACTACTATTTCTCGGACGAGATCGTGGACGGGCTTTGGAACTCCTCCATCAACCCCTATAAGGAGATCGATGGCTATCTATACACCAACGGCGAGGGGCGCTCGATCGATGAGCGCATCGGCGAGGTGGAGATGGTCGTGACCTCTAGAAGTGACACAAAAATCGAGATGGATGTCACCGTGTATTATTCCGAGCCGGACGATGAGGGCGTCACCGAGGAAAGCTTCCACTACGTGCGCGAGCTGGAGGGCGATACCTGGCACTATACTGAGTTCCCCTTCTTCTGGTAATCTCAGGTTTCACCGGCATAAGCTGGCCATAGATTGTTTATGGTAATGCTTGATATATTCTAGTGTCTTGACCATATTATGGTTGAGGGTTCAGACGAGAGATTTTGTCGTCTGACAAGGAGTCTGAGTGCAGGAATAGCAGCGCTATTTTAAGCGAAGCACGACATAGTCGGGCGGCAAATGATCCGGCTGAACACCAAGATATAATGTGGTCAAGTCACCAGGAGGTTCCTATCATGAATGCTGTACAACAAGCCATTTTGGACAGGCGCTCGAACCGCGGCTATGAGCCGGCACCACTCACGCCTGAGCAGGTTCAAACGCTGGTAGATGCCGCGCTGGCCTCGCCCAGCGCCGTGAACGGCCAGCCCTGGCATTTCTCGGTGGTATCAGATCAAGCGCTGCTCGGCCGGATCCATGAGGCTGCGAAGGCCGAATGGAGCAAGACGCCCGAGCAGATGAGCCCGCGCTATCAGGACCCCGCATTTCAGGTGTTCTATCATGCGCCGTTGGTGATCTTCATCTCGGCCGACATGGACAAGAACCAGCTGTGCGATCTCGATTGCGGCATCGCGGTGCAGAATATCGCCATCGCCGCGCAGGGCATGGGGCTGGGCAGCGTGATATTGGGGCTTCCCCGTCCCGCGTTTACCTCTCCCGAGGCGGACGAAATACGAGCTGCGCTGCAATTCCCCACGGGCTATGATTTCCGCATCTGTATCGCCGTGGGCAAACCCACCATGGGCAAACCTGCGCACGAGATGGATGCCTCCAAAGTAAGCTATATATAGCA
>JAJDGF010000105.1 GCA_030265545.1 Eubacteriales bacterium OttesenSCG-928-N13 | reverse complement strand
CAATCCGCGCATCTGGATTATACTGGAGATAGAGGCTGGACGATACGGATGATAAGGTGGTGGCAAGATGCTCACGATTGGTATCTGCGGCGCCAGCGGCAGCGGCAAGTCCACGTTGGCGCGCTCCTTGCTGAGTGCGATCGATCAGGACTGCGTGCTGATCACGCAGGATTGCTATTATAAGGATCATTCCCATCTGCCGTTCTCCGAGCGGGAAGAGATCAATTATGATGAGCCGGATGCATTCGAGCATGAGCTATTGTTCTCAGACATCCAGCAGCTCGTCAATGGCCAGCCGATCACCCGCAAAGGCTATGATTATGCCGAGCACATGCGCGCCGATTCGGATGAGCTGATCCATCCATCCGACGTGCTGGTGTTTGAGGGGATCCATGCGTTTTATGATCCCATGCTGCGCAATCTGCTTGATTTCAAGCTGTTCGTGCAGGTGGACCCGGACATCTGTCTGCTTCGGCGCGTGCGGCGCGATATCAACAAGCGCGGACGCCATATCGACGGGATTGCGCTGCAATATCTGACCACGGTAAAGCCCATGTTTGAGCGCTATATCCGCAACTATTCCGAACATGCCGATGTGATCGTGGCGGGCGGCGGCAAGAACAAAAAAATCGTGGATGTGCTTGCGCACTATATTAACAGTGGCATGGTAAAATGACAGCATCTTTCATTTCAGGAGGGCTGACCATTTGACCACCAATCAACCCGCTGCCAAGGGCGGCTCGCGGATCGTTTTGTTCCTGACCAGCCAGGCAGTATCCCTGTTTGGCTCCATGATGGTGCAATACGCCATCTCCTGGCATCTGGCATTTGATTCGGGCAGCACCTGGGTCTATGCGCTATCCATCGTATGCGGCCTGTTGCCGCAAACCGTGATATCCCTATTTTCCGGCGTATGGGCCGATCGCTACAACCGAAAGCTGCTGATCATGCTATCAGACGGCGGCATTGCGTTGTCTACGCTGGCATTGATCGCGATATTGGGCACGGGCGTGGAGGGCTATTGGCCCTATTTCCTGATCCTATCGATTCGATCCGTCGGGCAGGGCATCCAATCCCCCGCCGTGACCGCGCTGATCCCGCAGATCACCCCGGAGCATAAATTGATGCGCGTCAACAGCATCAATGGCATGGTGCAGTCCTTCGTGATGTTGCTGTCCCCCATTGCTGGTGCGATGGCCAGGCAGTCCTTGCCGCTCACAAACATCCTGATGATCGATGTGATCACTGCGGCGATCGGGATCGGCATTTTGCTGATGATCAAGATCCCGACCCATGCGCGCTCCACAACGCGCGTCAGCGGTTTTATGCAGGAGTTGAAGCAGGGCTTCTCATACATCGGGAGCCACTTTTTCGTGAAGCGCCTGATGATATATTATATCGTGGGCAGCATCCTGATCGTACCAGCCAGCGCATTCAACGTGATCTTTATGCAGCGCGCGTATGAGCCTGCCTACATGGACATCAACACATTTTCCATGCTGGGTGACTGGATTCAACGGTTCTTCACGCCGGACGAGGGCTATGCCAATCTGTTTTTGATGGCGAATGAATCCATCTTCTTCCTGGGCTCGATCTTTGGCAGCATCATCATGGCGAGCTGGGGCGGCTTCAAGAATCGCGTCACGACGCTCGTGCTGGGCTGCGTGGTGTTTGGGCTGTCCACCGCTGCGATGGGGTTCGTGCCCGCGTTTTGGCTGTTCCTGCTGCTGATGCTGATCACCGGGTTGAGGATAGCAGAATTTCTTGTGAAGTAAAACTTCACGGCCAGAAATTCCGCAAGGAAGCGCCTACATGAGGCGCTCAGGCGCCCTTTGGGCGCGGCCGTTGGCCGCCGCGCACCGGTCGCTGGCTGCGGATTGAATATGGAGGATTCTCACCCTCCATACCTCCCAAAGGAGTTTGTCAACAGTCTGTGATGCGGCGTCCTGCATCTTTCGACGTTTGAAACACGCACAAGCAAGCAATCCACAACGAAGCGATACGCCTGTCCTTGTCGAACGAATTGCAACGTTCGGCAAAGACAGGCGTTTTTCGTCAAAGGATTCGCGCGCGCAGAGCAAGAAACTGTATTTCAGCAAAGGAGGACGTAGCTCCATGTTGACACACGAACGCCAACGCGCAACAGTCGAAATCAAGCTCACGGGCGAGCTTGACCACAACTATGCCAACCAAATCCGCCCGCAGCTGGATGATCTGATCAGCGATCCCACCATAAAACGATTGGTTTTCGACCTGGACGAGTTGCATTTTATGGACAGCTCGGGCATCGGCATGATCATCGGGCGATACAAACTCATGGCGCGGCGCGGCGGTCGCGTGGCCGTGCGCTGCGGGAATCGACAGATCGATCGCATCTTTGAGATGGCAGGTCTATACCAGATCATCGAAAAACTGGCATAAAGCAATTGGGAGGAGAAAACTGGCATGAACATCATCAATGAGATGCGAATTGATTTTCTGGCTTGCCCGGAGAACGAAAGCTTTGCGCGCATGGTCATCAGCGCGTTCATTTTGCCGCTGAACCCGACATTGGAGCAGCTGGGAGACGTAAAAACATCCGTGTCCGAGGCTGTGACCAACGCGATCATTCACGGTTATGGGAACGCCGGCGGCACCGTGCGCATGAAGGCGCAGATGGATGATAGCGGCGAATTGACGGTGGATGTGATCGACAACGGCTGCGGCATTGTGGACATCCAAAAGGCGCGCACGCCGTTCTTTTCATCCACCGATGAATCCGAACGAAGCGGCATGGGCTTCACCGTGATGGAAAGCTTTATGGACGAGGTGATGGTGTTTTCTGAAAAAGGGTTGGGCACGACGGTACGCATGCGCAAGCTGATTGATGCACATGAAGACGCCGTCGCGCAGCACGCTTGAGCGCAGCGCCCAACGAAAGCATTCGACAACTGCTCACGCTGGCGCAGCAGGACGATATGGCGTCTATGAATCAGCTTGTGAATGATAACATCGCGCTGGTCAAGTTCGTGATCAAGCGCTATATCGGGCATGGCCTTGAATATGACGACCTGTATCAGCTGGGGTGCATGGGTCTGGTGAAGGCGATCAAGCACTTCAACACGGACTATGATGTGCAGTTTTCCACCTACGCCGTGCCCGTGATATTGGGCGAGGTGCGCCGATATCTGAGGGACAATTCCCTGATCCGTGTCTCGCGCTCCATTCGGGAAAATGCGCTGCGCATTCATCGCATGCGCGAGCGGTTTGAGAAGCTGCATGGATCGGAGCCCACCGTGGATCAGATCGCGGATGAGCTGGATCTCTCCAAGGAAGACACCATGCTGGCCCTGGATTCGTTGCTGCCGACGCGCTCGCTATCCGAGCCCGTTGCGGGCGATGCAAACGGCCTGACGCTGGGCGATACGGTGGGGGATGACCCGACCGAAGCGATCGATAACAGCATCGCACTCGATCAAATGCTGAGCGGACTCAGCGAAAAGGAACGCATCATCCTGACGCGCCGCTATCTGTCCAGCCATACCCAATCCCATATCGCACAGGATCTGGGGATGACGCAGGTACAGGTGTCCCGCATGGAAGGGCGCATCATAAAACGTCTGCGCGAAATGGCACAGGCGTCCGGACAATAAACATTATAAGCTGCTCAGTTTTTGATATAAATCATCAAAGACCATATTTCGTTTGCAGAAATAGGCGATTCGGATCAAGTGCCTGGTTTCATCGTGACCCCAGTGCGCGTCATCCGTGATTAACGGGCTGTGCATCAATATGGACGGCATCCAATCAGGCTGAATCAGATAGGCGATCGCGCCGATATCCCAGATCTCTTTAGACCAGTTGGGGTGGCTGTGTTCATAGGCGGCGAATAGCTCAATCAGCGCATCGCACAGTGTGTTTTTGCCGCCGATATGAGCCTGCAATTCGGGTACGCTTGCCAGCAAATGGGACGTCACGCCAAAGCAGGGGATCAAAGTGAGCGGCGCGCCACAATCAAACACCACGCGCGCTGCGTGCTTGTCCTGATCGAGATTGAATTCCTTGGCGCTGGGATATCCGGGCGCATTGCCGCCCAGCCATACGATGACGATCTTATGCGCGATCCGTGGCTCCATCAAGAGCGCAGAGGCCACATTCGTGATGGCGCCAATCGCGACCACATACAGCAGCTCGTCGTCCGGCATCGCCAGGGCGCGCTGCACCAAATCGCGCGCTGCTGGGCTGTCAACTGGCGTATCAGACGCGGGCAAAAAGCCAGTTGATCCCTTGAATACGGGCAGATCTCGATTCATCACATCGAGCAGCCGCAGGATCTCTGCATGGCTCTTTTCCATGCCGTCAGCAGCGCTTGTTGAGCGCGTGTTCAAAAATGGCGCAGCATAGATGGCCTGCACATTCAGCGTTTCGGGCGAAAGCAGCGCATAGGCCAGCGCAAACTGATCGTCCACCTCGTTATAGGTGTCCGTGTCCAGCACCATGGATATTCTCCCTTGGGGCGGTTCCAACCGGTCGACCAAAGCCGCAGCGGGCAAATGCTTCCATATAGACATGCGCGCAAACCATCCTTTCTATTCCGGATCATCCTTTGGGGCAGGATCGGATCTCAACGTGACGGATTTGGCGGCCATGCGCCTTCTCTCATCGCTCATATCGGCATAGTGGCGACGGGTTGTGTTCACGTCCGAATGCCCGAGCACATCCGCAACGAGGTAGATGTCGCCCGTCTCCTGATATAGATTGGTTCCGAAGGTGGAGCGCAGCTTGTGCGGACTCATGCGTTTTTTGAGCGGTGCTGCCTGCAAAGCATACTTTTTTACCATGTTTTCTACGGCGCGCGTCGTGATGCGCCTTTTTTGCATGGACAAAAAGAGTGCATTTTCATGTCCGGGCAGCGTCTGCTGCTCCCTGCGCCAGGCCATATAGCTGCGCATGATGTCGGCCACCTCATCAGGGAAATACAAGATTACTTGATTTCCGCCCTTGCGCGTGACCAGAAAGCTGTTGTTTTCGAAATCTATGTCGTCGATGTCGATCCCCACGCACTCGCTGACGCGGATGCCTGTGCCCAAAAACAGCGTCAGCATACACAAATCGCGATTTTTCGTGTATTCATGCCAGGTTTTCTGGCGCTCGGTGAGTGCATCGCCACTCTCTACCAAATCCAATAAACGCGCCATTTCATCGATTTCCAGCCGCAATATGGGCTTTTCATGGCGCTTTGGCATGTCCACCAGCACGCTCACATTGGCACTCACGCGATGCGTTTTGAATAAATACTTAAAGAAGCTGCGCAACGTAGACAGCTTGCGCATCTTGCCCAGCTCCTTATTTGAATATTTTGTTTCGTTTTCGTTAATATATAGCGAAAGATAATCCATGTATATTTCTATGTGCGTAGAACTGATGCGATCCAGCTGATCATATGTCCAATTTTCGCGCGAAAAACCGCCAAATTCTGAGATTTCAGCGCTCAGAAACGAGAAAAACAGCCGCAAATCCCGCGCATAACCCAAGCGGGTCAAAGGGGCTGTAGTCGGCTCAATGGCGCGTATGAATTCCGTACAGGCCATCGGCAGATCCTTGAGCGTATCGCGGATCAACGTGACGAGATCGCGCGCAACGCGCTGAGAATGGGTGAGTTCCTTTGACATAGACAGCTCCTTTGAATTGCAAATGAATCTAACAAGTGTGAGTATAAACGCGATGGAATGATCCTGTCAAGATAGACGTGAAGAAAAGGACGAATATATAGAAGAAAGTAGCAAATTGGAAGAAATCAAGGAAACAGGCTTATTTCAGGCCATACTATTCGTAAAAGCTGTCTTTTGCGAATAGTTTAGAGAATTCACACATTCCTCCCCTTGGCATCTCTGTCCATCATCTTTCGTGAATGCTGGTCATCCACGAGCCACTTACCAATGGACAATGTTATTCTTCCGAATCCTCAATCACTTCATCGATCTCAATTGCCAGGTAGTCCGCGTCGCTCTTGACGCACTTCAAGCAATTGTCGCAGGTTTTCTCGGGATTCAGATCGCAGCGCGAACACTCCCCGCATTCCACGCACATCGTATCCTCTGTGAGCACACACATCTGCGCCATGATCATCACCTTCTTTGTATTTCATTATATCAGAACAGATGTTCCTCGTCAAGCATATATCGTATTTTGCGGACCAATCAAAACCGATAGAATTCAGAACTTATGTTTGATTTTTCCGCAATTGTATGATATACTGTGATAGAACAGATATTCGATGTGCGAGGTGTTTGTGTTGCGTGATCGCGGATTGGAAAGCCAGAACAGAATCCTTGAGTTTATTAAGCAAGAGATACAATTGAAGGGATATCCGCCGTCCGTTCGCGAAATCTGCGATGCTGTGCATCTGAAATCCACATCCACCGTGCATGGCCACCTGATTGAACTGGAGAAGCGCGGCATGATTCGCCGCGATTCCACCAAACCGCGCGCCATGGAGGTGCTGGACAATCCCCTCTCCCGCGGGCGCAGTGTGCCATTGGTCGGTCGCGTCACGGCGGGCGTGCCCATTCTGGCGGAGCAAAATATTGAGGATTATATGGTGCTTCCGCAGGATCTGCTGGGTCATGATGATGTGTTCGCGCTGCGCGTTGAGGGCGAAAGCATGATCAATGCCGGCATTCTGGATGGGGATTTTGTGGTGGTTCGTCAGCAGGAGGACGCCGAAAACGGTGAAATCGTGGTCGCCATGATTGAGGACGAGGCCACCGTGAAACGCATCTATAAAGAGAAAAAACACATTCGCCTGCAGCCTGAGAACTCGAGCATGGATCCCATCTTCGCGGACAACGTGGATGTGCTCGGCAAGGTCGTGGCGCTGGTTCGCAGATTTGATTGAT
>JAJDGF010000104.1 GCA_030265545.1 Eubacteriales bacterium OttesenSCG-928-N13 | reverse complement strand
CCTCCACCCCGATCAGATGCTCGGTCGTGGCCAGTCCGCAGGTGGGCAGCGCCTGATAGCCGGTGTAATGCCCCACCGGGATCTCGGCTTCATATACATTCGCGTTGCGATCGGCGCGCGCCGGATCCACCACGATATGGCACTCGTTGGCGGTGCAGATGCGCTGCAGGCCATGCTTGCCCGTACTCAGGCTGATGTCCACCAGCCCGCTGTCGGCCAGCTGCTTGATATGGGGCGTGAGTGCGCCGCCGGTGATTTGCAGCCTGTCCGCGATCTCCGTCATGCTCATGGAGCCGTATTCCTGCAGCATCTCCATGATGTCCACGCGCAGCGGAGAACTGAGGCATTTGAAGATCGGTATGCCCGCCTGCAGGTCATTGATGTGTATCATATTATTGAAGTCCCTTCCGAACGATCGTTCATAGCATATATCATATCACAAATTCGTCCTGTTGTGAAGAATAACTTATGCAATTTCTAAAATAAATTGAAAAATTCTATACTATTAACATTTTACCCTTTTCTTATGAATTTATTGCACATATTCCTTGGTATTTTCTGTTGACTTCAATCATTTTATGCGGTATAATCAAATTGCTTGAGATGTTCTGGATTTACTTCACATTTATCCAAAGTTATTGTGACCAACGCCGGTGGCGTTAATAATAGATTGGAGGATGGTTGCAAATGAAGAGAACCCTATCCCTACTGATCGCGCTTGTTATGGTACTTGGTATGTGCTCGTTCGCGTCCGCGGAGGGCGCCACGAAGCTCACGCTCTGGACATTTATTGACCAGCACGCGACATTCTACAACACCATGGCCGAGGAATGGAACAAAGCCAACCCGGATCGCCAGGTCGAACTGGAAGCCACCGTGCTCGGTTATGACGACATGCACAACAAGTTCAAGATCGCGCTGCAGTCGGGCGTTGGCGCCCCGGATATGTGCGACGTGGAGCTGGGCCAGTTCCCGAACGTGCTCCTCGGCGAGCCGCAGCTGGTCGTGCTGAACGACTACATGGCGCCCTACATTGATACCATCGTCCCCAGCCGCCTGAGCATTTATTCCAAGGGCGACAACCACTATGGCGTTCCCACCCACGTGGGCGCGACCGTTGCGTTCTACAACGTCGAGCTGCTTGAGGCCGCCGGCGTGGATTACAAGACCATCGTGACCTGGGACGACTGGGCGGAAGCCGGCCGCAAGCTGAAGGCCGCCAACCCGGAAGCCTACATGGGCAATGCAGAAACCACCACCAGCTGGCAGACCAACCTGATGCTGACGCAGCAGGGCGCGGATGTCCAGGACAACTCCAACCCCGATGATCCCAAGCCCACCGTGAACACCCCCGAACTGCTGAAGGCCGTGACCATGCAGCAGGAGTGGGTCAAAGAAGGCCTCTCGATGGTTTGCCCGGGCGGACAGGTAGATACCGAGCAGGGCAAAGCCTGGGTCAACACCGGCGTTTGCGCCACCGTCATCATGCCCGAGTGGTACATGAGCCGCTTCGTGGATGAGATCCCGGACATGGCTGGCAAATATGCCATCGCCCCGGCACCCGTGTTTGAAGCAGGCCAGCCCCGCTCCATCGGCGGCGGCGGCACCGGCACCGTGGTTTCGCTGACTTGCCCCGACAAGGACCTGGCGGCCGATTTCATCGTGTATGCCAAGCTGTCCGAGTTCGGCGAGCAGATGATCTGGAACGTGATGGGCTTTGACCCGGTCAACACCGCCGTTTGGGATGACCAGGAGCTGACCCACAACCCGGAAAACAAGTTCAACAAGTACTTCCTGACCAACGTGTTCGACACGCTGAACGAAGTGAAGGACGAGATCATGTATATCCCCTCCACCTCCATCAGCCCGACCATGAACACCTATTTCAACACCACGCTGTGGAACAACCTGTACATCGACCTGTTGGATCCGGCAGAAGAGCTGCAGCTCGCGCAGGATGCCATCGAGGCGGACATCTTCTAAGAATCATTGCCAGAAATGGGCAGATCGCCGCCGGAGGGAGCCAGTCCCGGCCTCTCCGGCGGCCCCGTATTGAGTATCGGGAGTGATGCATATGCAGAAGGTTAAAAGAATCCTATATTCCCAGAAGATTGCACCATATGTGTTCGTGTTGCCGTTCGTGCTGACGTTCCTGGTGTTTTTTCTTTATCCGCTGACGACCACCATCAAAATGAGCTTCCAGGACATCCTGCCCGGGCAGGAGCAATGGGTGGGGCTGAAGAACTATCAGCGTCTGCTGACCGACAAGGTGTTTGGCCAGGCGGTGTTCAATTCATTGCGTTACATGGTGATCACCTGCGCGCTATTGATCCCCTTCCCCATGTTGTTTGCGTATATGATCAGCAGCCGTTCCATGAAGTTTGCAGGCGCGTTCAAGTCGATCTACTTTGTGCCGGTGCTCAGTTCGGTCGTGGTGGCCGGTCTGATCTTCCGCATGATGTTTGCCGAGCAGCCGGACGCGATGATGAACTCATTGCTGGCGCTGTTTGGACAGCCGGCCATCTGGTGGCTGAAGCTGGAATACCCCAGCCTGCTCGCGCTGGTTTTGCTGTGCTGTTGGCGCTGGACGGGCATGAACATGCTGTATTATCTGGCCGGGATCAAGTCCATCCCGACCGAGCTCTATGAGGCGGCGGACATCGACGGCGCGAGCGCCGTGCAGAAGTTCACCAAGATTGGCTGGCCGCTGCTGAAGCCCACCACGATCTATGTGCTGACCATTTCGATCTATGCGGGTCTTGCGATGTTCACGGAGAGCTACATGGTCTTCGGCAACAACGCCTCCCCGCACAATTATGGCCTGACGATCGTTGGGTATCTGTATCGCTACGGCTTTGAGAAGCTCCGCATGGGCTATGCCTCCGCGGTCGGCCTGGCGCTGCTGGTGGGCGCGTTGGCGCTCAACCTGGTTCAGCTGCGGCTCACCGGCACGATCGGCAAAAGGGGGGATAAGTAATGACGACCCTCGAAACGAAGACCTCCCGCATGCCCAAGAGCAAGCGTGATTACAGCCCCGCGGCGCGCATATTTCTGCTGCTATTCTTCACCGCGTTGGCCATCCTCGTCATGATCCCGCTGATCGCGATGGTGCTGGGCACATTCAAGGGCGGCGCTGAGATGTGGCGCAGCGGCTTGAATCTCAAGCCCGAATTCCAGATGTGGAGTCTGGACTACTGGCGCTATCTGTTCACGGGCATCACGGTGGACGGCGAACTGTTGCCGCACAAGTATTTCACCTGGTTTGGCAACAGCCTGATGATCACCGTGATTCAGACCGTGCTTTCGCTGTTCATCAGCGCGTTTGTGGCGTATGGCTTTGAGATGTATCATTTCAAGGGCAAGAACGCCATCTTCCTGTGCGTGCTGATGGAGATGATGATCCCGTTTGAAATCCTGATGCTGCCCATGTATGTGCAGGCCAACGCCATGGGGCTGCTGGACAACATGTGGGGCATCATGCTGCCGTTCCTGGCGAGCGTGTCGGCGATCTTCTTCTTCAAACAATACCTATCGGGGCTGCCCAAGGATCTGCTGGATGCGGGGCGCGTGGATGGCTGCAACGAATACTCCATCTTCTTTCGCATCATCCTGCCGATCATGGGGCCCGCGATGTCCTCGATGGCGGTGCTGGTGGGCATGGGCGCATGGAACTCGCTGCTCTGGCCCATGCTGGTGCTGACCTCCATGGACAAGTACACATTGCCCATCGGCTTGAACACGCTGTTCACGCCCTACGGCAACAACTACGATCTGTTGATCTGCGGCAGTTGCTTTGCGATATTGCCCATCCTGCTGATCTACATCTTCGCGCAGAAGTTCATCGTGGAGGGCATGACGGCCGGTGCGGTGAAGGGCTGATATGAAGACGCTTTGTATCGCGCTGATGCTGCTGATGTCGCTGCCCTGCGGCGCTGCATTGGCCAAGGGCGCGCCCACATTCACGGACGCGTATGTGCATGATCCGTCGATCATCAAGGCGGATGACGGCCATTATTACATCTACGGCAGCCACATGGCCGCCGCGAAGTCCGAAGATCTGATGCACTGGGAGATGATCTCCAGCGATGCCAAGGACGGCTGCACGCTGGTGGACGATGCGCAAAACCAGATGCAAGAGGCGCTCAGCTGGGCGCAGACGGACACCTTCTGGGCGCCCGATGTGCAGCAGCTCAAGGACGGCCGCTATTATATGTACTATTGCACCTGCGAGGGCAGCAGCCCGCTCAGCGCAATGGGCTTGGCCATCGCGGATGATCCGCAGGGGCCGTTCGTGGATCAGGGCATCTTCCTTCGCTCCGGCATGCAAGGAATGAGCGAGGACGGCATCCCCTACGATGCCACCGTGCACCCGAACGTGATCGATGCGCATGTGTTCTATGACAATCAGGGCGCTCTTTGGATGGTGTATGGCTCCTATTCGGGCGGGATCTTCATCCTGCAGATGGATGATGAAACGGGGCTGCCGCTGCCCGATCAGGGCTATGGTAAGAAGCTGCTGGGCAAGAACCACAGCCGCATTGAGGGCCCCTACATCCTCTATGCGCCCGATACCGACTACTATTATTTATTCCTGTCGTTTGGCGGGCTGGACGCGAGCGGCGGCTACAACATCCGCGTGTGCCGCAGCAAATCGCCCGATGGCCCCTATCTGGACGCGAACGGGCAGGACATGGTCGACTGCGGCGGCGCAGACGGCACATACTTCGATGACAAAGCAATCGAGCCCTACGGCACCAAGCTGATGGGCGGGTTCCGGTTCATGCCGCTCAGTGGATTTGAGGCGCTGCCCGAGCAGGCCTACAAATCCCCCGGTCACAACAGCGCGCTATACGATCCGGACACCGGGCGATACTTCCTCATCATGCACACGCGCTTCTCTCAGATGGGCGACGATCACCGCGTGCGCGTGCATCCGTTCTGGTTTGATGACGCGGGCTGGCCGCTGGTGTCTCCGCTGCGCTATGGCGGGGATGCACCCAGCACAGGCGATCCCCTTTCGGGCGATTGGCGGCTGCTGCTGCATGAACGAGACATCAACACATTCCAGCATCGATCAAGCGCCGTGCAGTTCCTGAAAGATGGTCAAATCACAGGAGAACTTGTCGGCAGCTGGGACGAGCAGGGATCGATCACAATCGATGGCGAATCATACCAAGGGGTGTTTGAGCGCGGCTACGATCGCGAGCAGCAGGCATGGGTCTGGACAATCAGCATGCTGTCGCAATCGGGCGAGGCGCTCTGGGGTATACGAGGGTAACCATTTCACATCAATCGGAAGTAGGAGAATAAGAGCTATGAAGAAGGCAACAATGACGCTGGACAGGGCATACACCATTGGCAGCATCGACCCGCGCATCTATGGTTCGTTCATTGAGCATCTGGGGCGCGCCGTGTATGGCGGCATCTATGAGCCCGGCCATCCCACCGCCGACAAGAACGGCTTCCGCCGGGACGTGGTGGATCTGGTGAAGAAGCTGGACGTGCCCGTGACCCGCTATCCGGGTGGCAACTTCGTGTCCGGCTTTGATTGGGAGGACTCGATCGGACCCAGGGATCAGCGTCGGCACAGGCTGGATCTGGCCTGGTACACCACCGAGACCAACGAGGTGGGCATGCACGAATTCATCGATTGGTGCAAGCAGGCCAACACCGAGCCCATGTACGCCATCAATCTGGGCACCCGCGGCGTGGATGCGGCGCGCAACATCGTGGAATATGCCAACCACAAGGGCGGCAGCTACTGGAGCGACCTGCGCATCAAAAATGGCGCGAAGGATCCCTTTGGCATCAAGCTATGGTGCCTGGGCAACGAGATGGACGGCCCCTGGCAGATCAGCCATCGCACCGCCTATGAGTATGGACGCGTGGCCAACGAGGCAGGCAAGGTCATGAAGTGGGTGGATCCCTCGATCGAGCTGGTCGCGTGCGGCTCCTCCTCCTCGCAGATGCCCACGTTCGGCGATTGGGAGCTGACCATGCTGAACGAGTGCTATGACCATGTGGACTATGTGTCCCTGCACCGCTATTATGGCAACCCCACCAACGACACGCGCGGCTTCCTGGCGCGCTCGATGGACATGGACGAGTTCATCAAGACCGTGGTCTCCATCTGCGACGCGGTGGGCGGCAAGAAGCACTCGAAGAAAAAGTTGGGTCTGTCGTTTGACGAGTGGAACGTGTGGTATCACTCCAGAGAACAGGACGAAGAGATCATCAAGCGCTCCCGCTGGGATCGCGCGCTCCCGCTGCTGGAGGACATCTACAACTTCGAAGATGCATTGCTGGTCGGGTCCATGCTGATCACATTCCTGCGCAACGCCGACCGCGTGAAGATCGCATGCATGGCGCAGCTGGTGAACGTCATCGCCCCCATCATGACCCGCAATGGCGGCGGCGCCTGGGCGCAGACCATCTTCTGGCCGCTGATGCACGCCTCCAAATATGGACGCGGCACGGCACTCCGGGCGATCGTGGACACGCCCACCTACGACTGCGAGGATTATGAGGGTGTGCCCGAACTGGACACCACCGCCACCTTGGCGGACGATGGCAGCGTGACGATCTTCGCGGTCAACCGCAGCCTGGACGAGCCCATGCAGCTGAGCGTGGATCTGAGGGACTTCCCGGGTCTCAAGTCGGTCAGCCACGAGCTGTTGCACCACGACGATGTGAAGGCCATCAACGATGAGCAGAACCCGGACAACGTCACTCCCACACCCGGCCAGGGCGGCAAGCTGGATGGCGGACGCCTTGAAATCACGATCCCGGCACTGAGCTGGAACGTGATCCGCCTGACCAAATAACACCCACTTTCGTTTCCCATCCGAGGAGAAGGCCCCAGGGCTTCGACGAGGGCGTGTTGGCG
>JAJDGF010000103.1 GCA_030265545.1 Eubacteriales bacterium OttesenSCG-928-N13 | reverse complement strand
CAGCGACTTGCTGGGGGAGAATACGGGCATCGGATACATGCCCGTGCCGTGCGTCACGGCGGCGGTCATCGCCAGCACCATGCCAAAGCAATGGAACATCGGCACATGGATCAGCAGGCGGTCGTCCGGCGTCAGCTCCATGCAGTCGCCGATCGCCTTGCCGTTATTGACTACATTATAATGGGTCAGCATCACGCCCTTGGGGAAGCCGGTGGTGCCGGAGGTATATTGCATGTTGCACACATCGTGCACGTCGATCGCGGCTATGCGCCGATCGATTTCGGTCATGGGCACCTGCTCGGCATAGGACAGCGCCTGCGCCCAGCTGTAGCAGCCGTCCACCGGCGAATCCACGCTGATCACGTTCTTCAGGCGGGGCAGCTTGGCGCTCACGAGCTCGCCTGGCTTGGATTCTGCCAGTTCGGGGCACAGCTGCATCATGATCTCGGGATAGCTCACGCCCTTCACGCCGTCGGTCATCACCAGCGTGTGGGTGTCCGATTGGCGCAGCAGGTATTCGGCCTCGTGGATCTTGTAGGCGGTGTTCACGGTCACCAGCACCGCGCCGATCTCAACCGTCGCCCAGAATGTCAGATACCAGGCGGGCACGTTGGTCGCCCAGATGGCCACATGGTCGCCAGGCTTCACGCCCATCGCGATCAGTGCGCGCGCGAAGTTGTCCACATCCTGCTTGAATTCACGATAGGTGCGCGTGTAATCGAGCGCCGTATAGCGAACCGCGATGTTGTCCGGATGGGTCTCGGCCATCGTCTTGAGCAGCTGCGGGAAGGTCAGATCGATCAGATGCTCTTTGGGGAACATGTAGCCATGGGCAACCTGGGCCTCAGGCGCTTCGGGCTGCTTATCGCGCCAGGGCTGCATGTAATTGGCGAACTGCGGGAATACCACGCCCGCCTCCTCCAGACCGGGGGCCCAGCGCTTCACCCATTCCAGCGACACATAGCCGCTGTAGCCATAATCAACCAGCGCATTCATCATATCGGCCAGCGGCAGATCGCCGTCGCCCAGCATGCGATAGGAGGGCTTGCCCTGCTCCATCACGGAATCCTTCACATGCGTGTGGCGGATATAGCCGTTCAGGTTTTTGATCGTGGTTTCGGGCGATTCGCCAAAGAAGCGGTAGGGATGATGCATATCCCACAGCGCCGCCACGCACGGGCTGCCAACTGCGTCGAGTAGCCTGCGAAGCCGCGCGGTATCGGCATAGACGCCGTTTGTCTCGCACAACAGCGTGATCCCGGTGTCCTCCGCGAAGCGCGCCAGGCGCTTCAATGTGTCGATCACGTCCTGATCGTCCACCTCGCCCAGCACGGGCGCATCGGTGTCCGCCAGGATGCGGATATATTTCGCGCCCAGCTTCTTGGCGAGCTCGATGGTGCCGGTGATCTCGGCCACGGCTTCCGCGCGTAGCTCGGGGATCGCCAGCGAGCATCCGGTCGAAAGACAGGGGATGGTGAGCCCCAGATCCTTCAGCTTGCGGATGGTTTTGTCCATCTGCGCGGGGCGGAAGGGCTCCGCGTCCAGCGCGTTCAGCGCCGAACCAATGCCGCGCACCTCGATGCCGTCAAAGCCGAAATCCTTCGCCATGGAATAGATCTCCGGCCAGCTGAAATCCGGGCAACCCAATGTGGAAAAGCTAATCTTCATGATGTGTTCCTCCTTGCGAATCGGAATAAAAAAACCGTCCTTCGTTTTTACACGAAAGACGGATAAATCCGCGGTACCACTTTCTTTGTCATGCAGCGATGCACGACCTCTCTGTCGCAGCCAATATGCCTTGAATGCGCTTCCCAAGATAACGGGGGAACACCGTCCGCGCCTAGTTGGATGGGCACCATCCGTTCAGCGGGCTGCTACCAGGGGAGTGGCCATGATGCTTCTGCCGCCTCTCAGCTACCGGCGGCTCTCTGAAAGAAACCATTCAGGGCGTTGATCCTGGTCAATGCATTTGCTTTATGTGATTGCGTTTATTTTACAGGTCGGCTGCGCTCAGATCAAGGAAGATATGCGCATGATTATGTTAAGTGTGCGTTATTAGATGCGATTAACCCCACAGCAGCGACAGCATGGGCACCACTTGCTTCTTGCGCGATACGATGCCCTGAAGGAACACATGGTTGTCGCGCACGTCCACATTGAACGCCTGACGAATCACATCATCGTCCCCCAGATACACTAGCTCGCTGCCCTCCTTGAGCACATCGGTGATCATCAGCAGGATCATGTTGTATTCCTTTTTCTGCATCGATTCGCGCATGATGGGCAGGAATTCATCGATGCGCCCCAGCACGCGATCCGAGTCCAGGCAAGTGATCTGGCCAATGCCGATCATGTGGCCCGCGATATGGAATTCCTTGAAATCGGAGAAGATCAGCTCCCGCGCGGGCTTCTCCTCGGACGAACTGGCCGAGAAGATGGAATAGCCCAGCTCATCCAGTGACACATCCGCGATGCGCGCCATGCGCTCGGCCATGCGGGTATCCCGCTCGGTGCAGGTGGGGGACTTGAACATCACCGTGTCGGACACGATGGCGGCCGCCATCAGCCCGGCCAGGTTGGGCGGGGGCATCAACCCCTTCTCCTGATAGATGGTGGCCACGATGGTTGCGGTGGAGCCCACCGGCTCATTGCGGAAATAGATCGGCGAACCGGTCTGCACATCGGCGAGACGATGATGATCGATGATCTCAATGATCTCGGCCTGATCGATCCCGCTCACCGATTGGCTGGTTTCGTTGTGGTCCACCAGCACCACGCGCTTGCGCTTGGGGCGGATCAAATGATAGCGCGACAGGGTGCCCGCCACCAGTCGCTGCTCGTCCACGATCGGGTAGCTGCGATAGCGGCTTTGCAGCATCTGCTCGCGCACATCGTCGATGTAGTCATTCAGATGAAAATGCACCAGCTCCCCATTTTGGCAAACGCGCGAAACGGGGATGGATTGATAGATCATCCGCGCCGCGCGATAGGGATCGCAGGGGGTGGACAGGATGCAGGTGGCGCTGTCGGTGCCGCTGTAGCGCTCGGTCAGCGCGCTTCCGCACAGGATCACGCAGCTCACGCCCACCTCCAGCGCGCGATCGATCAGCTCGGGCTGGTGCCCGCAGATCATGATCGTGTCCTTGTGCAGTGGGATCTGGCTGTCCTGATGACGGGGCAACGCGATGATCACCTCGCCCGAGATGGAATCAAAGATGTTGCTCGAATCGTTCAGGATGCGCGCCTCCAAGGAGCTGAGCAAGTTGAACATCGGGATGTTGTCCGCGACCGGATGCTCGATGGAATACATATCGAATGTGGCGATGTCGCCCCGCGTCAGCATGCCAAACAGCGTGCCGTCCTCCTGCGTGATCGGCAGCGCCAGGATCTTTGTGTCGTCATGCAGCACCGACCAGGCGCGGTTTACCGTCACGCCCGCATTCAGCACGGGCGGTGTATCAAATTGCAGATCGCGCACCTGCGTGCGCACGTTGTGCAGCAGCAGCGGCGGCTCCATATTGAACCGATCCAGCACCATCTGGGTCTCATCGTTCAGCTGACCCAGCCGCGCCGCGACAAACTCCCGATCCCCCAGCGCATTGCGCAGCGCCGCGTAGGCCATCGCACTCACAACAGAATCGGTGTCCGGGTTCCTATGGCCAATCACATAGATGGGTTCCATCATTGTGCCCTCCCCATTTAGGATTCATCATCCATTATAAACCAATCGTTGCGCCATCGCAAGCGCGCAATCATGCTGAACAGGTAAACATATGCTGTTGGGTTAAGAAATCCTCGCAATGATATAATCTATTCTTCACTTGACAGAAGGGCTGGAATCCGTTAGACTATCAATGGGTTAGATTGTGCTAACCATTTCTAAAGACAAGCGGTTAGGGAAACTAACCGATATGGGAGGGGGCGTTATGATGCCTATCACCATGGCGACGATCGGTGAGGCCAACTTCATCAAGAAAATCACGGGCAAGGACAACGTGCGCCAGCATCTGGCGGAGTTGGGGTTCGTGGTGGGCGAATCGGTCACGATCGTCTCATCCCTGGGCGGCAACCTGATATTGAATGTCAAGGATTCCCGCATCGCGCTGGATAAAGACATGGCCATGCGCATTATGATATAGCAGGGGGGCGCCCTGCCGCATTGGATCGGGCGAGCTGAGCCGGATTCTTGCGATTGATATTACTTCACAAGGTCCCGCGGGGGAGTGGGCGTTGAGATAGAGAGGAGACCGGAAAGATGAAAACACTCAAGGATGTTGCCATCGGATCGAGCGCGAAGGTCGTGCGGCTGCATGGCGAGGGTGCGGTGAAGCGCCGCATCATGGACATGGGCATCACCAAGGGCGTGGAGGTCTATGTGCGCAAGGTGGCGCCGCTGGGCGACCCGGTGGAGCTGACCGTGCGCGGCTATGAGCTTTCGCTGCGCAAGGAAGACTGCGCCACGATCGAAGTCGAATAGGCATCACGTTATATCCAAACCAGATCACAAAGAGGGGGAACACCAATGTCCATCAAAATCGCGCTGGCGGGCAATCCGAACAGTGGCAAGACCACCATGTTCAACAACCTGACCGGCAATCGCCAATATGTCGGCAACTGGCCGGGCGTCACCGTGGAGAAAAAAGAGGGTCAGCTCAAGGGCGCGGATGATGTGATCATCCAGGATTTGCCCGGCATCTATTCGCTGTCTCCTTACACGCTTGAAGAGGTCGTGACGCGCAACTATCTCATCAATGAGCATCCGGACGTGATCCTGAACATCGTGGACGGCAGCAACATCGAGCGCAATTTGTACCTGACCACACAGCTGATGGAGCTGGGTTTGCCGGTGGTGATCGCGCTGAACATGATCGACGTGGTGCGCAAGAACGGGGACTCGATCAATCTCAAAAAGCTGGGGCAGGCGCTGGGCTGCGAGGTCATCGAGACATCTGCGCTGCGGGGCGAAGGATCCAGAGAGGCCGCTTTGCGTGCCGCCCAGTTAGCCAAAGCGAACCAAAAGCAGGAGCATCCGCACGTGTTCTCGGGCACGGTGGAGCATGCGCTCGCGCACATCGAAGAGGCCATCTCGGGCAAGGTAGAGAAGGATCATCACCGCTGGTACACCATCAAATTGTTCGAGCGGGATGAGAAGGTGAAAGAGCAGCTCAAGCTGGATGCTGCCACGCTAAACCGCATCGAGCAGACCATCGCAAGCTGCGAGGAAGAGCTGGATGACGATGCCGAATCCATCATCACCAACGAGCGCTATACCTACATCAGCAAGCTGGTGCAGAGCTGCGTGACCAAGTCCCGCAAGAAGGGCGACCTGAGCACATCCGACAAGATCGATCGCGTCGTGACCAACCGTATTTTGGGTCTGCCGATCTTCGCCGTTGTGATGTTTATCGTGTATTATATCTCGGTGACCACGGTGGGTGACATCGTGACCGGGTTCACCAATGACACCTTGTTTGGTGAATGGATTCAGGGCGGACTGGGTGGCTGGCTGGAGGGCATCAACACCGCGCCCTGGCTGACTGGGTTGATTGTGGATGGCATCGTAGGCGGCGTGGGTGCCGTGCTGGGCTTCGTGCCCCAGATGCTGATCCTGTTCTTCCTGCTGGCGCTGCTTGAGGATTGCGGCTACATGGCGCGCATCGCATTCGTCATGGATCGGCTGTTCCGCCGGTTCGGGCTGAGCGGCAAGTCCTTCATCCCGATGCTGATCGGCACCGGCTGCGGCGTGCCCGGCATCATGGCCTCCAGAACCATCGAGAACGAGCGCGACAGGCGCATGACCATCATCACAACCACGTTCATCCCCTGCGGCGCGAAGATGCCCATCGTGGCACTGATCGCGGGCGCGGTGTTCGGCGGCGCGTGGTGGGTGGCGCCATCCGCCTATTTCATCGGCATGGCCGCGATCGTGATCTCCGGCCTGATCCTGAAAAAGACCAAGCGCTTCGCGGGTGATGCGGCGCCGTTTGTCATGGAACTGCCAGCCTATCATTGGCCGTCCGCCAGCAATGTGCTTCGCAGCACGTGGGAGCGCGGCTGGTCATTCATCAAGCGCGCGGGCACGATCATCTTGCTGTCCAGCATCGTGATCTGGTTCCTGTCCAACTTCGGCATGACGGATGGCACGTTTGGCATGGTGGAGGATATGAACACCAGCATTCTGGCCAGCATCGGCAACGTGATTGCCCCGGTCTTCGCGCCGCTTGGGTTTGGCACCTGGCAAAGTTCGGTCGCCACATTCATGGGTCTGGTCGCGAAAGAAGGCGTGGTCAGCGCGTTCGGCGTGCTGTTTGGCGTGGCGGGCGAAGCGATGGAACTGGTGGAAGATGGCGCGTTTGGCGAGCTCACCACCATCGCCTCCCATTTCACGGCTCTGGGCGGGTTCAGCTTCCTGATTTTCAACCTGCTATGCGCGCCTTGCTTCGCGGCTATCGGAGCCATCCGCCGCGAAATGAACAACGCGGGTTGGACCTGGTTCGCAATCGCCTATCAGTGCGGCTTTGCATATGCCATTTCGTTGATCGTATATCAGCTGGGGATGCTCTTCACCGCGGGACAGTTGGGCGTGGGCACTGTGTGCGCATTGCTGGTGCTGGCAGCGCTGCTGTATCTGCTGTTTAGGAAGCCGCCGAAAGGGGTATCTTCAAATCAGAGCGCAGTGCGGGCGACAATGTAACACGCAGAACCGAAAGGTAGCGATGAAGCGCTCTGGGCCAAGCGGGCAACGAATGAGGCGACGAAGCGCTCTATCGATTTGATCAGTGCTTACCTAATACCCGGAACCCAAAGGAGGGATCCATATGTCAACCATCATCATTTCTGTGGTTCTTATCGCCATTGTGGGCGGGATCATCTATAAGATGGTGCGCGATCACAAGGCGGGCAAAACAGGTTGCTCCTGTGGCTGCGAGAACTGCGCAATGAGCGAAAGCTGCCATCCCGAGAGCAAATCCTGATCGGCAATATGGCGCCCCGACGAAACCAATCGTCGGGGCGCCATTTGTGTGCCGGGAAGAGCATCTTCATGCTGGCGTTGATTGATGGATCACCATATCTGCTTGGTATAATGGGGAGCGATGCAGGCTCAAACCA
>JAJDGF010000102.1 GCA_030265545.1 Eubacteriales bacterium OttesenSCG-928-N13 | reverse complement strand
CTGCGCATGGACAGCGCCCCGGCGATCCTGCGACGCGTGCGCTCCCCGCCGCTGAGCCCATTGCGCATCTCCTGCGCGTGGAACTCGGCCTGCATCTGCGCATCGAATGCGTCCAAATTCTCATCTTCATCCATCTGATGGATCACGCCCACATCGCACATGCGTTGGATACGTCCCTCGTCCGGCTCGCGCTCGCCCGACATCAGCTTGAGCAGCGTGCTCTTGCCTGCGCCGTTCTCGCCCACCAGACCGATGCGGTCGCCGTCATGCACCTCGATGTGCGCGATGTCCAGCACCGTTTTCATCCCAAAAGACATCTTGATCTGATCCATTTTTAATAGTAGCTTGCTCATAATACAAAACCTCCCGCTGCTGCCGGAGGTGCTGAAAATGCGCAATCAAACAGACTGGCGCAAAAAAGCAACCGTCCGACAGCACAAATTGACCCATCCTGGGCGAAATTGCGCGTCGAATCAGTTGCTATTTCTCATCTATCTAACATACCATCCTTTGCTCAGATACATTCATTATAGTCCATTTGGCATGCTGCCGTCAAGTGTTTTTATTTCCTTCATCGCAGCCGCCGCAGGACGCGCAATTCTGATCGGGCGGGCAATCCTTTGCTTCTTTATGGCAGCTGCCCTCGATATCGATCTCATCGGCCAATGCGCGCAGCCAGATGTGCGGTTGTCCTTCCACGTCCTCATTCTCGTCCGTCAGCTTGAACCCATAGCGCTCATAGAACGGCACCGCATCCAGCCGCGCACGGATGTATACCGCGGGCGCATTCATCTCCTGCGCACGCAATAGCAGCATCCGCATGAGCAGATCTCCCATGCCCTGCCCGCGCACGGACGGGAGCACGCACATCTTGCCCAGCACGAACCGATCGTCGATCAGCGCGAGCCGCCCGGTGCCGGACGGCACATCCCGCTCATCGAACACCAGCGCATAATAGGCCATGTCGTCATATGCATCGCGCACATTGTTGGCGCTGAACCCCAGCTCCCGCACAAACACGCGCTCCCTGAGCGCGAAGATGGCGCTGCAATCGTCATTTGATGTCATAAATCGTCCACGAATCATGGTATCTATCCTCCCAAAGCAGGAAATCCTAGGAACAATGGCGAAATCCCATAGACTGAAAACAAAGTGAGGTGTTCAACCAATGGAAATGCAGCAAGTGATCGATCGAATCAATGCCCTGACCCAGATATCGCGCGAACGCGACTTGACCGAGGAGGAGGATCAGGAGCGCCAGACGCTGCGCGCCGAATATATGAAGCTGTTCAAGGCCAACTTCCGTCAGCAGCTGGACAGCACCTATGTGCAGCGCGACGATGGCGAAAAGGTGCCGCTCAAGGAATGGCACAAATCCATCGAAGAGGATATCGATCAATCGTTCCCCGAGTCCTAGTGTACATCATTCGGCATGGTTTTGCAATGCATATGGGGCCCTGGGACTTGGGCAATCCTATGAACATTGCGCACATTTTTGCAAACCATGTTGCATTTTGGGCACAATTGGGTATAATAGGTTGCAGGGAATCAATGATATAATTGAAGGGAGCGTGTTCACCATGGAGGAGAATCAGGATCTGGTGGTGTTTGTGGATGACGCCGGCGATGAAAAAACCATGGAAGTGCTCGATTATTTCTTTTATGAGGGCAAGGAATATGCCATCCTGACCGAGTACAACGAGGACGAGGAAGAGCATGTGCATACCGAGGAATGCGATCACGACCATGAGTTGGATGCGTTCATCATGCAGGTGGAGCCGGTCGGCGAGGACGAGGAGGAGTTCATCCCCGTGGATGAGGGCCTGATGGACAAGCTGATTGACTTCGTGCAGAACGAGCTTTATGGCGATGATGACGACGAGGACGAAGAGGAAGAGGAAGACGAATAGGCCTTCTCATCTTTGATATCGCAATGAATGGCAGACATGTTTTGTTTGCCATTTTCTATATTGTTTGATTCGCCTGCCGCCATCCGCATAAACTTTACCTATATGCCGTGACACACACGAAATTATCTGGTAAGATAGTCAATGGAAGATATGCCTCGATTTGTCGCGGGATATTTCCATTATTATGCCATCAAAGGAGCTCCATCCTATGCTCATAGATCTGTTTCAAGCATTCTTTACATACGGTATCGGCAGCGAAGTATTTCGTCAATATCTGATTCTATTTTTGCTGTATTTGCCGGTGTTTTTGTTCTCGCTGTCGTTTCACGAGGCGGGACATGCCTACATCGCCTATCGCTGCGGCGATCCGACCGCCTACATGTTGGGCCGCATGACGCTGAACCCGGTCAAGCACATAGACCCCATCGGGTTTTTGCTGCTATGCACGGTGCGCTTTGGCTGGGCGAAGCCGGTGCCGGTCAACCCGCGCAACTATAAGAACTATCGTAAGGACGATATCAAAGTATCCCTGGCGGGCATCTGCGGCAATCTGCTGCTGGTATTGATATCTACCATTTTGTTGACGCTGCTGATATGGTTCATGAGCGCGACCGGGATAAATAACCAAGTTCTGCACTATGCGCGAGTGATGCTGGGCATGTTCATCAGCACCAATATCATACTGGCGTGCTTCAATTTGCTGCCCATTCCGCCACTGGACGGATACCATGTATTGAACGACCTGATCCTGAAAAGGCCCCTGTTCTCCTCCTACAACGCGCAGCGTGTGGGGCAGGTTCTGATTCTCGTTCTGATCGTCAGCGGCGTGACCGGCGAGTATTTGGCTTTTATGGAGAGCAGCATCACCGGATATATCTATCGATTCATCGACGCATTCCTGAACCTAGTGCTGTAGGGGGAGGGGGCGCGAGATGTCATACGTCGTATCCCTGAAACAGTTTGATGGGCCGCTGGATCTGCTGCTGACGCTGATTTCGCGCGCCAAGATATCCATCACCGATATCTTTCTGAGCGAGATCACCGAGCAATATCTGTCCTCCATCGAGGATCTGAGCGAGCTGGATATGGATTCGGCCAGCGAGTTTTTGCAGATGGCTGCCACGCTGCTTGAGATCAAATCCAGGGCGCTTCTGCCCATTCCGCCCAGGGATGACGAGGGGGAGGAATCGCCCGAGGAGGCGCTGATTCGGCAGTTGCAGGAGTATAAGGCGTTCAAGGAGCTCAGCCAGGAGATGCAGGTGCTCGAGAAGGAGGCCAAGCTGCTGCTGACCAAGCTGCCCGAGGAATACCCGCTGCCACCGCCCACGTTTGAGCTGTCCGGCATGACGCTTGAGGGGCTGACCAAGGCGTTCGCGCGCGTGCTGATGCGCATCGAGGCGCGCGAGGGCGAGGTGCACGAGCCGCGCGAGGTGCGGCGCGACAGCTACACCATGCACAATTGCATGTCCCGCATCCAGACCCGCGTGCGCAAGAGCGATGTGATGTTCAGTGAGCTGTTCGAGGGAGCGCCCGGCAAGGACGAGGTGATCAGCGTGTTCCTGGCGCTGCTGGAGCTGCTGAAGCTGGGGCGGGTCAAGATCACACAAAAGCATGTATATGACGACATTCGGGTACGCAAGAGCGCATAACCAAGCCTCGTCGCGCTACTGCGTAGCACTCCTCGAATGTCCTTGAAAGCTGCTGACGCAGCTTCCTGCGGACAATTGCCTCGTCGAACGGTGCGCCGTTCTCCTCGGATGGGCAACGGGGATTTCTTGCTCCACTTTGTGTCGCGGCCTGAAATCCCGCAGGGTTTGCCAGCAAACAAAACAATCGGCTAAGATGAAATCATCATCTTGGCCGATTCTTTATTGCATGTATGATCGTGTCATCCGACCTGCGCAGTCTTTTGCTCCTCCATCCGATAGGTGGGCACGATCGCCTTGAGCGCGGTGCGTACATCCTCCGGGTGCTCGTGCGCCGTGATGCGCAGTGCATTCAGCCCCTGCTCAAACGCCGCGCTATCCAGCACGATCGGCTTGAGCACGAAGATCTTCTCATGGTCGGTGGTGCACAGACCGTCCTTCTCCTCGGACATCATCAGCTCTTCATACAGCTTCTCGCCCGGGCGAAGCCCCGTGATTTTCAGCTCGATCTCATCATCCGGCCGATAGCCGCTCAGCCGGATCAGGTTGCGCGCCAGATCCACGATCTTCACGGGCGTACCCATATCCAGCACAAACACATTGCCGCTCTCCCCGATCGCACCCGCCTGCAGCACCAGCTGCGCGGCCTCCGGGATGGTCATGAAATAGCGGGTGATATCCGGGTGGGTGATCGTGACCGGCCCGCCCGCCTGGATCTGGTTGATGAACAGCGGGATCACGCTGCCGTTGCTGCCCAGCACATTGCCGAACCGCACCGCCATGAAGCGGGTTTTGGACGTGCGCGCGATGTACTGAATCACCATTTCGGTGGCGCGCTTGGTGGCGCCCATGACGTTTGTGGGGTTCACGGCCTTGTCGGTGGACAGCAGCACGAACCGCTCCACGCCGTATTTCTCGGCGGTCTTGGCGGTATTCATGGTGCCAAACACGTTGTTCTTCACGGCCTCCGCCGGGCTAAACTCCATCAGCGGCACATGCTTGTGCGCCGCCGCATGAAAGACCACGTTGGGTCGCACATCATTGAATACATTGTCCAGCCGACCGATGTCCCGCACCGAACCGATCAGGATGTCCACCTTGGCGTTCGGGTATTTTTGATGCAGCTCATTCACCAGCTCGTAGGCGTTGTTTTCATAGATATCTAGCACCACCAACCGACTGGGTGCAAACGGCAGGATCTGGCGGCATAGCTCGGACCCGATCGATCCGCCGCCGCCCGTGACCAGCACCACCTTGCCCGTCAGATAGTCGGAGATGGAGGCCATGTCCAGCTTCACTTCATCGCGAAACAGCAGATCGGCCACGTTCACATCGCGCAGCTCGCCCAGCCGCGTTTCGCCGTTGGTCACATCGTGCAGCCCGGGCACCATCTTCAGCTTGCAGTTGGTGGCCGTGCAGGCATCCATGATCTCCCGGAGTCTGCCCTTGGTGGCGGACGGAATGGCGATGATGATCTCATCGATCTGGTATTTCTCGGCATATTCGGGAATGTTTACCACACCATATAGCACCGGCACATTCAATATGCGGGTGCCCTTTTTGGACATGTCGTCGTCCACGGCAATCACGGGCATCCCCTCGCGATAGCCGCGCGCGTTCAATTGGCGAATGATCTGCGCGCCGCCCCAGCCTGCACCCACGACCATCACGCGCTGCCGTCGATCCTTGTCCACCGCGCGGTTGTTCACGCCCAGCTGGTTGATGATGCGCACGCTGAAGCGCGAGCCGCCCGCCAGAATCATCAGGATGAACCAGGCATAGATATACGTCGGCTGCGGCATCATGGCGCTGCTTTGGCGCACACCATGCACAAAATATAGCGAGATCAGGCTGTATGCATAGGTCAGCCCGATGCCGACCGAGCTGCCAATCACGATGCGCACTGCTTCGTTCAGCCCGGCATAGCGCCAGAGCGTCCTGTACATCTTGGTGAACGCAAACGCGCCCAGGCACAGCAGCGTCATCGCCGGCCATAGCCGCATGAACCGCTCCAGCGCCCAGTTATACACATGGAAATCGAAATATAGGAAGATGGCAAACAACATGGACAAATTGATGATCACGATATCAAGCATCACTTGCATCGCGATCAACGAAGAGGATTTCCATGAACGTGCCGGCTTTTGTTGCTGCATACATAGCTCCCATCAATGCCAAGGATATTCGTATCATATTATAGCATTCTTGCGCGATTCATGCAAGCTTGTCGTGCCTGCGAACCGTGCTTAAGCAGAAGCCTTCCGACTGTAAAACATAGATTAAACTGTCAGTGTTCATGATTCGTTCATGGATTGTCTAAAATCATTTGATATGATAGGATCACACAATAACGGAGGTGACAATCGATGAAAATGAAAAAAACGACCGGTATCGCAATGTTGCTTGTCTTGGCAATGACCACCATGCTATTCATGGGCGCATTGGCCGCCGGCACAGATGATGCAATAATCGTAGATACCAACCCCGCAATCGCTGTGGCGAAGAACACGCAGACTTCGGTGGTGGGCGTCATCACCAACGACCAGACCTGGGATCGCGGCACGGGCGAGACCACCGAAGAGGCCATCGGCCAGGGCTCGGGCGTCGTCATCAAGGAGGGCGGCTACATCCTGACCAACAACCACGTGGTGAAATCCGGATCCTCCTATCAGGTGCTCCTGCCCTCGGGCGAGAAGATCAGCGCCAAGCTGATCGGTACCGACAGCTCCACCGATCTGGCGGTGCTGCAGGTGGAGGATGCCACCGGCCTGACCCCTGTCAAGATCGGCTCCGCGAAGGAGCTGCCCGTTGGCTCCACCGTGATCGCCATCGGCAACCCGGGCGGCGAGCTGCTGGCCAACACCGTGACATCCGGCGTGATCTCTGCGCTGGAACGCTCTGTGGATGGCAACAACACCACCCGCGACGTAACCTACATTCAGCATGATGCCGCCATTTCCAGCGGCAACTCGGGCGGCGGTCTGTTCGATGTGAACAGCCAGTTGATCGGCATCAACACCCTGAAATACGGCGGCAACGCATATTCCTTCTACTCCACCAGCACCTACGAGGGCCTGGGCTTCGCGATTCCGATCGATCTGGCCATGCCGATCGTGGAGGATCTGATCCAGTATCAGAAGGTGCGCCGCCCCGCAATGGGCGTGACCGTGGCCAACTATGAGGGCCCCGAAGAGCCGATGAACAACTACCCGCCGATGAGCGTGTGTGTCTACACCGTGGGCGAGGGCTCCCCCGCAGCCGAGGCCGGCATGCAGGCGTATGATTTCATCACCCATGTGGACGGCGTGCGCGTGTTGAACCTGCGCGAGCTGGCCCGTGAATTGGACAACCACAAAGAGGGTGACACCGTGGAGATCACGGCCATCCGCTACAAGAACACCCAGTCGCTGATGGCGGCAGATACCACGCAGCAGTCCAGCGACAGCAGCACCGATGGTTCGAATGGCAGCTATGGCTATCAGGATCCCTTCGGCGGCTACTTCGGCAACAATCCGTTCGGTGATTACTATGGTGGCTATGGCGGCGGCAACAGCAACGCCAACACCCGCATGAGCCTGGGCGGCTATGACGAAGTCAAAATGCAGGTCACACTGAAGATTTTAGATTAACATAACCCAT
>JAJDGF010000101.1 GCA_030265545.1 Eubacteriales bacterium OttesenSCG-928-N13 | reverse complement strand
AGGTTTCACAAGCCTCGTCGCGCGTCAGATTGATCTCTTTCTGACAGCCCTTCGCGGCCTCCTCGAAGCTGATGGTCAAATCATAGCGGATGTCCGCGCCCTGCATGGGCCCTTGCCTGCGCGAAGCGCTGCTCCCGCCTCCGCCGCCACCGAAAAACGCGCTGAAGATATCATCAAACCCAGCGCCACCAAAGCCCGAGCCGCCAAAACCGGAAAAATCGCCATAGCCGCCTGCACCGCCATAGCCGCCACCTGCGCCCGGCTGCTCATGACCGAACTGGTCATATCTGGCCTTGCGCTGCGGATCGGACAGGGTTTCGTAGGCCTCATTCAGCTCCTTGAAGTTCTCCTCGGCCTGCTTATCGCCCGGATTCACGTCTGGATGCAGCTTCTTGGCACGCTGGCGATATGCCTTTTTGATGTCGGCATCGCTGGCGCCCTTGGCTACGCCCAGCACCTCATAAAAATCCCTCTTCGTCGCCAAATTCTATCTCCCTCCAAAGGAACGGATTCTCCAAGCCCTCTGCAAACTTGATGAGCAGCCTGAGGGGACGACCAGAATCGTCCCCCCAAACCACTCTTACGTTCTATGATATCACACGATGGTTAATTGTTTTCGGTGAAATCAGATTCCACCGTGCCATCCTCATTCACGGGTCCCTGCTCGGGCGCGGGTTCGCCCTGCTGGCCGCCCTGCTGCTGATACACCTTGCCGAAGATTTCATAGCTCATCTGGGAGAAGCGATCGATCTCGGGCTTGATGGCCTCGGCATCGTTGCCCTCGCGCAGTGTCTTGAATGCTGCGAGCTCATCCTCCAGCTTGGCCTTGTCGGCGCTGTCCAGCTTATCTTCTAGATCCTTGATGGTTTTCTCGGTCTGATAGATCAGGTTGTCGGCCTGGTTGAATGTCTCGATCTCGGTCTTCTTGGCCTGATCCTCGGCGGCGAAGCGCTCGGCTTCGGCCATCGCCTTTTTGATCTCTTCCTCGCTCAGGTTGGAGGAGGAGGTGATCGTGATCTTCTGCTCGTTGCCAGTGCCCAGATCCTTGGCGCTCACGTGCACGATGCCGTTGGCGTCGATATCAAATGCGACCTCGATCTGCGGCACGCCGCGCGGTGAAGGCGCGATGCCCGACAGCTGGAACCTGCCCAGCGTCTTGTTGTAGGCAGCCATCTCGCGCTCGCCCTGTAGCACATGCACATCCACGGCGGTCTGGCCGTCGGCGGCGGTGGAGAACACCTGGCTCTTCTTGGTGGGGATGGTGGTGTTGCGGTCGATCAGACGGGTGAACACGCCGCCCATGGTCTCAATGCCCAGCGACAGCGGGGTCACGTCCAGCAGCAGCACATCCTTGACATCGCCGCCCAGCACGCCGCCCTGAATGGCTGCGCCGATCGCCACGCACTCGTCCGGGTTGATGCCCTTGTAGGGCTCCTTGCCGGTGATGCGCTGCACGGCCTCCTGCACCGCGGGGATGCGGGTGGAGCCGCCCACCAGGATCACCTTGTCGATCTGCTGCGCGCTCAGCCCAGCATCACGAAGCGCCTGGTTCAGGGGGGTGATGGTCTTTTCGACCAGGTCGGCCGTCAGCTCATTGAACTTGGCGCGCGAAATCGTCACATCCAGATGCTTGGGGCCGCTGGCATCCGCCGTGATGAACGGCAGGTTGATGTTGGAGGTCATGACGCCGCTCAGCTCCACCTTGGCCTTCTCGCAGGCTTCCTTCAGGCGCTGCAGCGCCATCTTGTCCTGGCGCAGGTCGATGCCGTTCTCGCGCTTAAATTCATCGGCCACATAGTCGATGATGCGGCTGTCGAAATCATCACCGCCCAGGCGGTTGTTGCCCGCGGTGGCCAGCACTTCAAACACGCCGTCGCCGATCTCCATCAGCGAAACGTCGAACGTGCCACCACCCAGATCGTACACCAGAATCTTGTGCGCTTCTTCCTTATCGAGGCCATACGCCAACGCGGCGGCGGTGGGCTCGTTGATGATGCGGAGCACCTCAAGACCCGCGATGCGGCCGGCGTCCTTCGTGGCCTGGCGCTGCGCGTCCGAGAAATAGGCGGGAACGGTGATGACCGCCTGCGTGACGCTGCTGCCCAGATAGGCTTCGGCGTCCGACTTGAGCTTCTGCAGGATCATCGCAGAGATCTCCTGCGGGGTGTAATCCTTGCCATCAATATTGGTTCTAAATGCGGTGCCCATCTCACGCTTGATCGAAATCACGGTGCGATCCGGGTTGGTGACCGACTGGCGCTTGGCCACCTGGCCAACCAGACGCTCGCCTGTTTTGCTGAACGCCACGACCGACGGTGTGGTGCGGGCGCCTTCCGGATTGGGGATGACGGTGGGCTCGGAGCCCTCCATCACGGCCACGCAGGAATTGGTGGTACCAAGGTCAATACCGATAATCTTACCCATTGAAATATCCTCCTGAAAATGAATGTAATTTTTGTTATATGTCCAAGGCGCGTGCGCCCGTGGATACCAAGTTGATTGCTATTCGGCGGCGACGCGCACCATCGGATAGCGGATGATCTTGCCCTTTGCGCTGTAGCCCTTTTGGAACACTTCGAGGATCGTTCCGGGCTCCCCTTCGCTGGATCGCATGACTGCGTTATGCAGCTCGGGATCGAACACCTCGCCCAGCGCAGGCACTTCCTCGAGCCCCAGCTTGGCGGTTGCTTCTTGCATCTGCTTTCGGGTCATCTCGATGCCCTCGAGCAGTGCGCCCTGCTCGCCCGATTCCTGGGCTGCCTCAATGGCGCGATCCAGGTTATCGATGAACGGCAGCATGCCGGTGAGTGCTTCGCGAATGCCGTCATCAAATGCTTCTGCGCGCGCGGCTTCGTTGCGCTTGCGATAGTTGGCGAATTCCGCCTGACCGCGCTGCGCCATGTTCAGATACTCGTCGCGCTGCTTCACGGTCTGTTCGAGTGCCTCGCGCCATTCCTGCTGCGAAGGCTCCTCCATGTCGTCATCCATGACGCCATTTTCCTGCGTCTCAGGCTGCAACTGCGCCTCGTCCTCGTGCAGCTCAGCCCTCTGCTTGTCGGTCATTGCGTGCGTTCCTCCTTATATTTTGTCCCAATCGGGACAGGCATAATGTGGTTATCGATCGGTGCTCAACAAATCCGAGAGCGCCTTGCCCATGAAATCCAGCACCGATATCACGCGGGTATAGTTCATGCGCGTCGGGCCGATGATGCCCATCGTGCCGGTGTTGTGCTCGCCCATGTGATAGGTAGCCGTGATGAGTGAGCATTCGCTCAGCTCGGGCAGGTCGTTTTCAGGCCCGATGCGGATGGTAAATTCCATGCTGCCCGCCTTTTTCAGCAGCGGATACAGCTTCTCTTTGGATTCCAGCACCGACAGGAAATTTCGCGCCTTCTCGACATCGCTATATTCCGGGTAGTGCAGCAGATTCACGCTGCCGCCCACCACCACATCGTGCGGCTCGTCCTCGGCCAGTCTGTTCTCCAGCGCGTCCAGCACGCTCGCGAACAGCTTTCTGTTCTCCTTCAAATCCTTGAATATCTTGGCAAACTGCTGACGAATCTGCATTAGCGTCAGCCCGTGCAGCTGCACGGTGAGCAGTTGCGAGATATGGTACAGCAGATCGTTCTCAATCCCCTCCGGCACGCGGATCACGCTGTCCTTCACCAGGCCTGCATTGGTGACCACGATCATCAGCGCGCTATTGCTCGATACAGGCACCAAATGCACACTGTTGATGCACATGCTGGTCAGCTGCGGCGCAACCACCAGCGAGGTATATTGCGTCATGTCCGACAGCGTGTTCGCGGCGCGGCGGATCACCTGCTCCACCTGCTCGGTGCGGGTGTCCATGTGCTCATGGATGCGCAGCGTGTCCTCGGGCGAAAGCTGCTGCGCCTTGATCAGTTCGTCCACATACAATCGGTATGCCTTGGCACTCGGAATGCGGCCGGCCGATGTGTGCGGTTGATCCAGATACCCCAGCTCCTCCAGATCGGACATCTCATTGCGGATGGTGGCCGGGCTGAACCCGACGCCCGCCTTGCGCGAGATGGTGCGCGAGCCGACAGGCACGGCGGTCTGAATGTAGTCGTCGATGATCGCCTTGAGAATCATGAACTTGCGTTCGTCCAGTCTCATATTGGCACCCTCCCCTCCGCTTTGCTAGCACTCTCTGCTATAGAGTGCTAATCGCTGTATTTAGAATATCACTTTGCACCCTCTTTGTCAACCATTTTGCGTATTAAGAGTTGATGTAGCGCATGAAAAATGTCACCCGCATTATGATCTGCGAGTGACATCCCTATTCGATTGATTTACGCCTCCAGCCCCCGATACGCTCGGTGCGTGCGAACCGCCAGATAGATCATGCCAATAGAATACAGCGCTACGACCCCTTCCACGGCATACAGATTGGTCACCACACCCGTCTGATACAGCGCAGGCAGGAAATCGACCACCGCATGCAGCAGGATGGCCAGCGGGAACAGCCACCATTTTCCCTTCGCCATCACCGAATAATACACCAGCACCGACAGCGGGATTTGAATCCCAAGCACCAGCACCCGCTCAATGCCGCCAATCAGAAACTGCGAGGGCGGGACAGCCATCAGCGCAAGCACGCTCGCCTCGGGGATGCCTGCGGGCGGCGTGCCCGCGTTGATCTGTACGCACAGTATCAGGTTCGCGATCATCGTGACACCCGCCAGCAAAATCGCCTCGATGCCACCATGTCCTATGCCGTAGCCCAGTGCGGTGCCGATCCCGCGATATTTGCGCTTCATTATATGGAAGCACAGAAAGCGCGCGGTCTCCTCAAACAGCCCGGCCATGAACCCGCCATACAGCATGAACAGGATGGGCTGCGATCTCAGCGCGATGTTGCCCTCGGCATCCGGCTTGAGGATCAGATTGTGCACATACGCTTCCAGCACCATCACAAACAGCACGAATGCCGCCGCGCCTACCAGCACCGGCACCAGCTTGATGCCAAAGCGCTTGCGAAAGATAAAAAACAGCGCGATCAGCACCCCGATGGACAGCAGCGCAGAAATCCCCATACAAACCATAGTCGTCGTTGGTATTGTCATATTCATCCCCCTTATCCGTGGATCCTGTGATACATCCGATAGGCGAAGATCGCGGGCGGCACGGTCATCACAATCAGCCCGATCAGCATTCCGCCCAACTGCCACCCCCAGCCATACCAAAATCCGATCAGGCCACCTGCGATCATCAGAAACCCACCAACCACGCCGCAATAGCCGGCCAATCGGTGCGTTGCGCGCCAGACATCATCGTCCTTCAGCGTCCAGGGTATCTTGTAGCCAAAGGTGCGGTTGGGCTGCACCTTGCCCATGATGTTGCTCAGCACCACCATCAAAACCCCCAGGATGATCCCGATCCAGCTGCCGATCGTGGGGGACATGGACTGCCCCGCGCCCGGGAACAGCATCCAGCAGATCACCCCAAACAGCACCGCAATCAGCGACACGCAGATATCTTCATAGCGGCGGTTGGTCGTTACGCGCTCGTTATTTCGCGTCAGATGCCGATACAGCTCATAGCCGCCCATGATGACGACAGACAGGCTCGCGATCGCCAAGTACACCCATTTGCTGCCGTAGCCATCCACCTCGCCCCGAAAATTGTAATGAATCGGCACCTGCACATCCGGCAGTCTCATGATGCAAACTGCGAATACGGCAAAGTTCAGCACCAACACAGTCCACCAAATCCATCTATGTTTCATGTTTCGTCCTCCTTCCCTATCATGCCCGCAATCAGCGCCATCGCATCCTCCAGCACGCTGGTGTTCAGCCGATAGATCACGTTCTGCCCCTGCTTTTCAGAGCGCACCAGATCGGCCGACTTGAGGATGCTCAGATGATGGCTGATGGAGGGCTTGGAGATGTTGAATTTGTCTGCGATTTCGCCCGCGTTCAGATCGCCCTTGCGCAGGTGCGACAGGATCGCTCGGCGCGTCGGGTCCGCCAAGGCATTCCATACATCGCCCACATGTACACCACCCTTGTTTCATATTTAGATAATCATCTAACTATCTAATAAGAGTATATCGCCCAATCGGGCGGTTGTCAAGAGCAGGCGATTAACTTAACAATTGCAGCACCACCTGGTTGTGCAGCTCCATCCCCTTCTGGGTGAGCCGCAGCATACCAGCACCCGTTTCAATCAAGCCCAGCGCCACCAATCTCCCGATGGCGACCGGATTGATCCCGTCCATGTCGATCCCGCGCACCATGCGGGTGCCCAGCATCACGCGCTCCTCAAACGCATCCTCGGGCGTGACGGTCTGGCGATCCACAACGTCCCAGCTTTCAGGATCATTGCTATTGGCGAAGCGTTCACCCCGCATCAGCGAATGCGCCGCCGTACCCAGCCCCAGATAATCGCCGCGTGTCCAATAGCAGATGTTGTGGCGGCATTCATAGCCCTCGCGCGCATAGTTGGATATCTCATATCGAAGCAGACCGGCCTCGCCCAGCATTTGGGTCGCCATGCGCTGCATCTCGATCGCCATGTCCTCGTCCGGCTCATGCAGCTCGCCCAGATCTACCTTCTCCGCCAGTGGGGTGCCCGACTCCATGATCAAGCTATAGGCCGATATATGCTCGGGCGCAAGCTGAATCGCAGCGCGCAGCGTCTCGCACCAATCACCCAATGTCTGCCCAGGCAGCGCATACATCAGATCCAGGTTGATGTTCTCAAACCCAGCTGCTCGTGCCATCCGCACGCCCTCCACCGCGTCCTGCCAGCGATGAATGCGTCCCAGCATTTTGAGCAGATCGGGCTGCATCGCCTGCACGCCCATCGACAGCCTGTTCAGCCCCGCCCTGCGGTATGCAATCAGCTTCGCCGCATCTAGCGTGCCCGGATTGACCTCCACGCTGATCTCGGCATCGGGCAGCACCGAAAATCCGCGCCGCAGTTCGTCCATCAACGCCTGCATCTGATCCCCGCTGAGCAAGGAGGGTGTGCCACCGCCGATGAATATGCTGCTCACCTCGGGCCTATCATAGCGCGCGGAAGCCTCTCTGATCTCACGATGCAGCCCATCCAGATACACAGGCAGCCCATCCATACGCTGCGGATAGGAAGTAAAATCGCAGTATGCGCACTTCTGCACGCAAAACGGGATATGGATGTATAGCGCGATCGGCATGCTGCCTCTCTCCCT
>JAJDGF010000100.1 GCA_030265545.1 Eubacteriales bacterium OttesenSCG-928-N13 | reverse complement strand
GAATGGATGCGGCATTAGGCGTATTGATAGCGCTTGCGCTGCGAGATCAATAGCCAGACTGTGACGATCAGCGTGACTCCCTCAGCCACGGTCAGCGCCAGCCAGATGCCATTGATGCCGAAGATCATCGGCATCACCAGCACCGCGATCACCTGCACGACGAGCGTGCGCATGAACGAGATCACCGCCGACAGCAGCCCGTTATTCAGCGCGGTGAAGAAGCCAGAGCCGAAGATGTTGAACCCGCACAGCAGGAACGACGTGGAATATAGCCGAAACGCGATGTGTGTCATGTCCAGCAGCTCCTGATCGTAGCCCACGAAGATCTTCGCCAGCGGCAGCGCCAGCACCTGAGATAGCACCCTCATCGCGACCGATGTGACGGAGATGATGACCATGCTCTTTTTGAACAGGTTCTTCAGCTCCGATTGGTTGCCCGCGCCATAGTGATAGCTGACCACCGGGCTACTACCCACCGAATACCCCAGGAACATCGCCAGGAAGATGAAATTCACATACATGATCACGCCATAGGCGGATATGCCGTCCGCGCCCGCGAACTGGATCAGCCGATAGTTATACAGCACGCCGATCAGTGAGCTGGACAGGCTGGTGACCATCTCGGACGAGCCGTTCGCGCAGGAGCGACCCAGCGCGCGCAGGTCCATCACGGGCTTGGTCAGGCGCAACAGGCTATCGTTTTTGCGCAGGAAATAGAACAGCGGAACCAGCCCGCTCACCATCTGTCCGAGCATTGTGGCGACGGCCGCGCCGGCCACGCCCCAGCCAAACACATAAATGAACAGATAATCCAGCATCACATTCGTGATGCCCCCAGCGATCGACAGCGTGAGCCCCATCTTGGGCTTTTCGGCCACAATCAGAAAGCTCTGAAAGCAGTTTTGCAGCATGAATGCCGTGTTGCCCGCAAGCAAAATGCGGCCATACAGTACGCAATCATCGATCAGAGTATCGTCTGCGCCGATCATACGCGCCAGCTGCGGCAGGAAGATGAACCCGATCACCGAAATCGCGATTCCGAACAGAACCAGCACGTAGACCAGCATCGAAAAGATGCGGTTTGCCTTCTCGGTATCGCCCTCGCCCAACGTCTTGGCCACCAGCGCGCTGCCGCCCGTGCCGATCATGAACCCGGCTGCGCCCGCAGCCATCACGATGGGCATGATCAGATTCACGGCCGCGAAGGCGTTCTTGCCGATGAAATTGGATACGAAGAACCCATCCACGATGCTGTATACGGAGCCGATCACCATCATGATGATGGTGGGCAGCACGAATCGGAATAGGCGTTTGTAGGTGAAATGGTCGGATAGCCGGATGCTCATGTACTAATCTCCTTGAAAGTAACAGCGTTGAAATTCTACCATGGCGGGGATCAGCTGCTTGATGCTCAGATCCGTTGTATTCACGCACAGCTGATAGGCCTGCTTGTCGCCCCAGCGCAGATCGGTCATCAGCGCCCAGGCGCGCGCGCGGTTGCGGTCCACCTGGCGGATCTGCTTGCGCATCTCGCCTCTGCTCTGGTCGGATTTGGACGGATCGCGGCGCAGGCAGCGATCAATGCGGCTCTCCATGTCCGCATGCACGAACAGGCTTAGCGGCTTGTAATCCTTCAGGATGATCTCGGCGCAGCGCCCCACGATCACGCAATCGCTCTTCTCGGCCAGCTGCTTTAGGATTCGCTGCTGCTCCACGATCACATCCACCTGCTCTTTGATCATGACGGAGCCGTAGTTGTGGGAGAACGTGCGTCCGTAGGTGATCGGGTAATAGGTGCGCACGCCGTTCTCGGTGATGTTGGCCACATAGTCCTCGGCCAGCCCGCTCTTTTCGGCGATGGCGGTGATGATCTCGCGGTCATAGTAGGCGATGCCCAGCTGCTCCGCCAGGCGCTTGCCCAGCTCGCGACCGCCGCTTCCGAATTCCCGACTGATGGTGATGATCTTATTCATGATGCTGCCTCCTCCATTCATATTGAAACGGTCTTTAGAAATCAAAAAATGCCGGATGCAATGTCTGAGCGCACTCAGCATCTTATCCGGCATTTCTATTGCGATAGAATGCCTCCGATGATCGGATCCATCGCGCAGACCATGGCCTGGGATGGGTCTCGGTCGTGAGACATCCGGCATTATAGCTTGAATCCGGATACATGTCAACCGAGTTCGGATAGGTTTAACGCAATCGCTACACTCCCTCGTCAGAACGCAATGAGTCTGCCGACGGATCGATGCAATCACCATGTCGCGGTCATTTATGCCCGCATCAGCGCGACGAGCACGTCCACCATCTTCTCCATGGACTGCACGCTTATGCACTCGTGTCGCCCGTGCGCGTTCATGCCGCCGGTGGAGATGTTGGGGCAGGGCAGCCCCATGAAGCTGAGCCGCGAGCCGTCCGTGCCGCCGCGGATGGGTTCGGTATAGGGCTCGACGCCGCAGGTGCGCATGGCCTCTTCGGCGCGCGCCACGATGTGCAGCTTGTCCTCCAGCATCTCGCGCATGTTCAGGTAGCTGTCCTGCACGCTCGCCTCACAGGTGCCCTCTCCATACTTCCTGTTCAGGAAGGCGGCGGCATCCAAGAACAGCTGCTTGCGTGCCTCGAATTTCGTTTTATCATGGTCGCGGATGATGTAATCCAGTTGCGCCTGCTCCACCTCGCCCTGCATGTGCACCAAATGGAAGAAGCCCTCATAGCCCTCGGTGGTTGCGGGGGTCTCGGTGGCGGGCAGCAGCCCGATGAATTCGTTTGCGATCAGCATGGCGCTTTTCATCTTGTGCTTGGCAGAGCCCGGATGGATGTTCACGCCGTGCACGACCAGCTTGCCGGATGCGGCGTTGAAGTTTTCGTATTCGATTCCGCCCACCTCACCACCGTCCACGGTGTAGGCATATTCTGCGCCAAAACCCTTCACATCAAACAGATCCGCGCCGCGCCCGATCTCCTCGTCCGGGGTGAATGCGATGGCAATCTTGGCATGCTTGATGGATGGATCCCCGATCAGCCGCTCGCAGGCGGTCAGGATTTCGGCGATGCCCGCCTTGTCGTCCGCGCCCAAGATGGTCTTGCCATCGGTCACGATCAGATCCTGCCCCTTGTATTTGACGAGGTCGGGGAACTGCGCGACGGACAGCACATCCCCCGCATCGTTCAGCGCCACATCGCACCCGTCATACGCCTTCACGATCCGCGCGTTCATGGGCAGCACGGGCGCATCATGCACCGTGTCCATGTGCGCGATCAGGCCGATGCAGGGGCCATCTGTGTTGCCCGGGATGGAGCCATACACATAGGCGTGCTCGTCCATGCGCGCATCCTCGATGCCGATTTCCTGCATTTGCTGCACCAGCGCCGCGCCGAATGCGCGCTGCCCCTCGGTGCTGGGGCAGGCGGGATTGTTCTCGTCGGAGGCGGTGTCTCGCCCGATATAGTCGAAGAATCGTTCCACAACGTTCATGCCAATTTCTCCTTCTTCCCTGTTTGACCCTATTATACCCCAAACACGCGAAATCCGCCACCATGATTCGGCGACGGATCGGCATGAACTGGGAAATATGTGGCTCAAATGCGTGGTCGAATCGAGTCATGCTTTTTCATCAGTTCCATGTAAGCGCTGCGCGGCGGGGGCGGCTGTTGATCGAGCGTCTCGAGCTGCGGCGTGAATGAATTGGGCTGCGCTGCGATGACCTTCGGGATGCCGGGTTTTTCCATCGGGCCTGGACGCAGCATGTTGCGCGTTCGGATCGCCTTTTGGATCAGCTGGGATGTGCTTGGCATGGTCATTCCTCCTATTTTTTGGTGGGAATCCCCATTTCAATTGTATGCAGATGCAAGTTTTTTTGACTTTGCGATAAACTTCACTTGTCATAATCCTGTAATATGGTATAATATATGTGTATGCTTATGAAATGAATCCTACACATAGGAGAGGGGCGATTCCCTAATGGCAAAGGACAAGCGTCCAACGCAGGACGGACAGCGCGCCGGTATGGATTATTACGAATACAAACGGCTGCATGATTTGGAGCGGATGCGCCAGCGTGCGGTGGAGGTTTCGGGGGATGTAGAGCAGCCTGAGCCGCCGCAGGAGCAGCAGCCCATTGAGGCCGCGCCTTCGATTGCGGACCGCATGGGCAAGCTGTTTGATGGTATCAAGCGCAACGTACGTGCACCGATAGAAGAGGACATTGACGATCAGCCGCTGCCTGAGGATGAGGACGTGGAGCAGCCTGATTCTCTTATCGATGAAGCGGACGATCAGCCGATCGATGAAATCGATGAGCCGATTGATGTACCTGCGGATCACACGATCTATCAGCGTCAACCGGACCACGCTGCGGATGAACTAGAAACAAAAGAGACCCTGGAGCCGCAGCTTGACGATCTGGCCGTGGATGATTCCGTGGATGAGCAGGATCTGACGGAGCTCGATCAGATGGATGCCGAGCCGGAAGATGCGGGCGATACGGACGATCTGGAGATCACCAATCCGTTTGATGGCGCATTTGAGAAGCTGAAATTGTTCGGCTCGGGGATCAAGAAGCGCGCAGGGGCGTTCCGCGAGCGCATCGCCAAGGTGGATGAGGATGATTTGGACGAGGATGACGACGAGGACGAGACCAGTGCGAGCGGTATCGCTGAGGCGCCAGTTTCCCCGTCGCTCACCATGGCGCTCAGCCAGGATGAACCCAGCAGCGCATCGCGTCGCCGCCGCAAGCAGGCTGTGCTGGCGGTTGAGAATGACGACGAGCCCCTGGACGATGACCCGCTGGGCGTGATTGCGCCCATCGATGAGCAGAATTTCACGCATTTCATGCGCCCGGAGGCGGCGCCTCAGACCGATGAATCCACAGAATCCGCGGCAGATGAAGTCTCGGATGAAAGCGAGGAGCAGCAGCCCATGAGCGAGAATGAGAACAAAAGGCCGCAGTTGACGGAGAAGCTTGCAGACGAATTGAACGCCGCACCCGCGCTATCCCGCCGTGAGCGCAAGAGCATGGCCATGGCCGGCAGCGTCACGCAGGCCGCCAGCAAGCCCAGTGAGCCCACCGAGGAGGAGATCTCTCATCCCGTTCAGCCGGTCGATGAGCCCACCCAGCAGTTCAAGCCGCTGCGCGCGCGTTCCGTCAAGGCTGTTGAGCCGGACGAGGATGATCTGCTCGATGATGAGGACGATGAGGATGACGACGACATCCAGCCCAAGCGCGGCCGCTTCTCCCGCAAGCGTCCCGTCTATCGCGATGAGGAACTGGATGACGACGATTACGAGGATGACTACGAAGAAGAGTTTGAAGACGATGACTATGACGATGATGACTATGACGAGTACGACGAGGATGACGATCGCTATCACATCAGTGCGGGCAAGCGCGTGCTGGGCTTCTTTAAGGGATTGCTGCTGATTGTTGTGCTGCTGGTGCTGGCATTGATCACCATGCGCATCCTGGAGGGGCAGGGCATCGTGTCGTTCAATGGCCTGCGCAGCACCGTTGGCCAGATGATCCCGCTGGAGTGGGCGCTGCCCGAGCCCGATGCCGCCGTGCAGCCAGCAATCGTTGAGCCCACCGATGCACCCGTTGAACTGCCGACCGCGGAACCCACCGCAGAGCCCACCCAGGTGCCCGTCGAGGAGCCCGTGGCGCCGGTCGTGGCACCGCAGCTGGATGACATCGTCGATCAGCCCGTGACGCCCGAGCCGGGCGCGGAGGGCAGCCCGCTGGAATTGGACAATCTGGACGGTGATGGCCAGAGCGCTGGCTAGGAACAAGTGAACGCAATAGAAGCGGGGTATTTTCGTTAAAATGCCCCGCTTGCTTTATCATTTGATCCCCCAATTGGTGGGAATCAGGTTACACATCTCGAATCGTATAATCAGGAAGGGTGAGTGCGTTGAAATACATACTGTCACTGGATCAGGGCACGACCAGCTCGCGCGCGGTGTTGTTTGACCAGAAGGGACAGGTGGTTGCGCTTCACAGCATTGAATTTCCGCAGCTGTTTCCAGAGCCGGGCTGGGTGGAGCATGATCCGTATGACATCCTGCAAAGTCAGCTGGACTCGCTCAAGCAGGTGGTGCAGAAGTCCGCCGTCCATCCGAAGGACATCATGGCGGTGGGCATCACCAACCAGCGCGAAACCACGCTGATCTGGGACAGGGTCACCGGCAAGCCCCTCTGCAACGCGATCGTGTGGCAGTGCCGCCGTACCGCACCGCTGGTGGAGCGGCTCAAGCAGGATGGTTTGGGCAACGTGATCAGAGACCGCACCGGGTTGATCCCGGACGCGTATTTTTCGGGCACGAAGATTCAGTGGATGCTGGAGCAGATCCCGGGCGCGCAGGAACGTGCGGAGAATGGTGAGCTGTGTTTTGGCACGGTGGATAGCTGGCTAACCTACAACCTGACCGAGGAAAAGCCGCATGTGACGGATGCCACCAACGCCGCGCGCACGATGCTGTTCAACATCTATGAGCAGGATTGGGACGAGATGTTGCTGCGTGCGATGAACATTCCGGCGCTGATTCTGCCCAAGGTGGTGGATACCTCCGGCATTGTGGGGCACTTGAAAAAAGAGATTCTGGGCGAGAGCATCCCGGTGGCGGCGCTCGTCGGCGACCAGCATGCCGCGCTGTTCGGGCAGGTGTGCTTCCAGTCCGGGATGGTTAAAAACACCTATGGCACCGGCTGCTTCATGTTGATGAACACGGGCAGCATGCCGGTTCGATCCATGAGCAATCTGGTGACCACGATCGGCTGGCGGCTGGATGGCAAGCCCTGCTATGCGCTGGAGGGCAGCGTGTTCATGGCGGGCGCGTCGATCCAGTGGCTGCGCGATGAGATGAAGATGATCTCCACCTCCGCCGAATCGGAGGAGGTCGCAAAGACCGTCGCGGACAGCGGCGGGGTGTATCTGGTGCCCGCGTTCACCGGGCTGGGTGCGCCGCATTGGGATATGTACGCGCGCGGAACGATCGTGGGGCTCACGCGGGGCGCAGGTCGGGGTCACGTGGTGCGCGCTGCGCTCGAATCGATCGCATACCAATCGCGCGATGTGCTGGATGCGATGATCCGGGACAGTGGGCTGAAACCCAGCGTGATTCGCGTGGATGGCGGCGCCAGCAGGAACAACCTATTGATGCAGTTCCAGGCGGACATCACGGGCACGCAGGTGCTGCGTTCCATGAACAGCGAAACCACCGCGCTGGGCGCGGCGATGCTGGCCGGGCTGGCGGTGGGCATGTGGACGCAGCGGCAGCTGGAGGAGTTATGGCTGCAGGGCGGACAGTTCGATCCGCAGATGGATGGGGGACTGCGCGCCACGATGTACAACGGCTGGCAGCGCGCCGTAGAGCGAGCCAAGGACTGGGCAGAACTCTGATCGAGAAGATAAGCAAATAAGACCGCCGTGAATCTGATGATTCACGGCGGTCAAC
>JAJDGF010000099.1 GCA_030265545.1 Eubacteriales bacterium OttesenSCG-928-N13 | reverse complement strand
CCAGAAGCTTCGGCAAGGCCAATTCGCAGTCGCTCATGGGCATCCAGATGGCCACGGCCTATGTCGGGACGACGCTGATCCCGCCGATCTTTGGCGGCATTGGCGGGCAGATTGGATATGTGTGGATGCCGCCGTTCCTGCTGCTGCTTCTGGCACTGATGACCGCCATGACACTCCGCCTGTACCGCGTCGTAAAAAGCAACTGGGAACAATAGGGACAATCAATACCAATGAAAATGAGCTTGAAACCATTGCGGTTTCAAGCTCGTTCTGATTCTTGAAAAGTCCATTCGGGAGGATTGCGGTTTCAAGCCCGTTTGCAGCATCTTTTTAGAATTCGGCGTTGCGCGTGGTGCGCGGGAAGGGCAATACATCGCGAATGTTTGCGATGCCCGTCAGATACATGATCAGGCGCTCAAAGCCCATGCCAAACCCGGCGTGCGGCACGGAACCAAACTTGCGCAGTTCCAGATACCACCAATAGTCCTCCGGGTTCATGCCCAGATCCAAAATGCGCTGCTCCAACACGTCCAGACGCTCCTCGCGCTGGCTGCCGCCGCACAGTTCACCGATGCCGGGCACCAGCAGGTCGGCCGCGGCCACGGTCTTGCCGTCCTCGTTCATGCGCATATAGAAGGACTTGATCTCCTTGGGGTAGTCCGTCACGAACACCGGCTTGCCGAAGTGTTTCTCGGTCAGATAGCGCTCATGCTCGGTCTGCATATCGCAGCCCCAGGACACCGGATAATCAAATGTTTCGCCCGATTTGGACAGGATCTCAATCGCATCGGTATAGCTCACGCGCACGAAATCCGCATCGCGCACTGCCTGCAAGCGCTCAATCAGTCCCTTGTCCACAAAGCCGTTCAGGAAGGCCATCTCCTCGGGCGCTTCCTTCAATACCGCATCGATCAGGTATTTCACCAGATCCTCTTGCAGATCCATGTCCTCTTTCAAGGTGGCGAACGCGATCTCCGGCTCCATCATCCAGAATTCGGCGGCGTGGCGCGCGGTATAGCTGTTCTCGGCGCGGAAGGTCGGGCCGAAGGTGTATACGTCGCGGAACGCCAGCGCCATGCATTCGGCGTTCAGCTGGCCGGACACCGTGAGCGAGACCGGCTTGCCGAAAAAGTCCTTGTCATAGTCCACCGCGCCGTCCTCGGTGCGCTCGGGGTTACAGATATCAAGCGTGGTCACCTGGAACATCTCGCCCGCGCCCTCGCAGTCACTGCCGGTCAGAATCGGGGTATGCACATACACGAAATCATGCTCGTGCATGTAGCGATGGATGGCCTGCGCGGCGATGGAACGTATGCGGAACGCGCATTGAAACAGGTTCGCGCGCGGCCGAAGGTGCGCAATCGTGCGCAGATATTCAAGGGTGTGCCGCTTTTTCTGCAGCGGATAATCGCTCGGGCTCGCGCCCACCAAGGTCAGCTCGGTCAGCTTCAGCTCAAATGGCTGCTTCATGCCGGGCGTGGGGACGAGCGTGCCTGTGGCCTCGACGGATGCGCCGACGCCGATGTCACGCACCAGCTCTTTATAGTTGGGGAAGTTATTCTCTTCCATCACCAACTGTAGGTTTTTGAAGTAGCTGCCATCATTCAATTCAATGAAGGCGAAGGCCTTTGAGTCGCGCAATGTGCGCACCCAGCCGGAGACGCGAACATCCTGCATCTCCTCGGTCGGCAACTGCGTGAACAGCTGCTTGATCCGGTACTCGGTCATGAGAGAACAACTCCTTTCGATATAAGTTCTGATTATTATACCCCAGATATGGCGAGAAGTAAAGGCGATGTCCAATAAATTCACGTAACCCGCCTGGATGATTCGGCAAAACAGCTTGGACGTTAAGATTTGCCTGAAAACCCATGATTCGCTTGACTTTTTTTCCCGCTCGATGATATAATATCACTTGCTAAGCAGAAGCGCATCGCTTCTCACCCGGCGGCATCGCCAGCCTGGGTTGCCATAAAGGGCATGATTTGTGCCCGTTATTGCATGTGTGAGATATGAGCGAGCATTCTGTGCCGCTCGTTTTTTGTTTCTTTAGGGGAGCCAATGGTTATAGGGGGTGTAGGATATCAACGATCTAATGATCAACGATGCAATCCGCGATCGCGAGGTGCGATTGGTCGACGAAAATGGCGAACAGCTGGGCGTGATGCCCACGCAGCAGGCAATGGCGCTGGCGGATGAGCGTCAGCTGGATCTGGTGAAGATCGCGCCGCAGGCCAAGCCGCCTGTGTGCAAGCTGATGGACTATGGCAAGTATCGCTTCGAGCAGTCCAAGCGGGAACGGGAAATTCGCAAGAATCAAAAGGTCATTACGATCAAAGAGGTGCACCTGAGTGCCACCATTCAGGATCATGACGTGGACGTGCGCTATCGCGCTGCGGTCAAGTTCCTTCAGGAGGGCAGCAAGGTCAAGGTCTCCATCCGCTTCCGCGGGCGGCAGATCGCGCACTCCGAAATCGGGCTGGAAGTCATGAACAGCTTCGCGGAGCGGGTCAAGGAATATGGCATCGTGGAGCGCCGTCCTCTGGTTGAAGGCCGCAACATGATCATGATCCTCGCGCCCAGAGAGAAGGACCCCAAGGAGGCCGCCAAGGCCTGATCCATTTGATATAGCGGCGCACCGCGTCCGCGTATACAAGAAGAGGAGGACCATCCAATGCCCAAGCAAAAGACCCATCGCGGCGCGGCCAAGCGCTTCAAGATCACCAAATCCGGCAAGATCAAGCGCGCCCAGGCCTATAAGAGCCACATTCTGACCAAGAAGCCCACCAAGCGCACCCGCAACCTGCGCAAGGCCGCTTTGGTCGCCAAGGGTGAAGTCAAGACCATCAAAAAGCTGATTCCATACAAGTAAGGAGGGGAATGAACCATGGCAAGAGTTAAAAGAGCTGTCAATGCTCTGAAAAAGCGTCGTAAGGTTATGAAGCTGGCCAAAGGTTACTTTGGCGCCAAATCCAAACAATATCGCTCCGCCAGTGAGCAGGTTCGCCGCTCCATGCGCTATGCGTACATCGGCCGCAAGCTGAAAAAGCGTGATTTCCGTCGCCTGTGGATCGCCCGCATCAACGCCGGCGCCCGCATCAACGGCACCAGCTATTCCAAGCTGATGGATGGCTTGAAGAAGAGCGGCATCACCATCAACCGCAAGATCCTGTCGGAGCTGGCGATCAGTGATCCGCAGGGATTCGCCAAGCTGGTGGAGACCGCCAAGGCCGCCCAGGCGAAATAATCGCCCCATCGAACCAATATGAAAAGCCGTAGCATCATCGCTACGGCTTTTTCGCATATGGAGGAATTTGGTTCGGCTTTCACTGACATGCAGAGCGGAACTTCATCTGTGGCAGATGCAGTGGATCAGTTGAGCTAGAACTCCATTCCAATGGAAGTGATCAGATCTGTGCTTTGATCCATCACGATATCCAGTACGATGTTGGTTTCATCGGCGAATTGGCCAGAATAGCTCAGCAGATAGCTGCCGTCATTCTCATAGAAGACCACTTCTTCGGGCGTGCCGTAAAGATTCAGCACATCCGCACCCGACATTCCGCATTTCAGACCTCGGTTTGTCAACATGGTGTCATCCTTTTTTACGCGCGGGGAAATTGGAATGCTGTTATGGGATGCGATAAGAAGCGGGTTGATTGGGGGGCGAATCCGCAATATAATAAGGTGATGTTTTTTGCGCTTCGGAGCGATATCAGGCAGGAAAACAGGCGCCTCATGCAGAAACAATGCATCTGGTACGTGACACATACAAGCGGCAAACGGAGATCCGCGATCGGGCACGAATGACGAACGGGGGTACACACAAATTGTCCCGCATATTGACACGCGACAGATCCTACTATCGCAGGCTCATCACATTGGCGCTGCCGGTGGCGGCGCAGGGATTGATCGCCTTTTTGGCCACCTTCGCAGACAACCTGATGGTCAGCTCATTGGGAGATGAGGCGATGTCCGGCGTGTATTTCACCGGGCAGATGAACACCTTCGTTCAGATGTTCGCCAGCGGCATCGGCGGCGTGATTCTGATCCTGTCCGCGCAGTACTGGGGCAAGCGAGAGACGGCGCCCATCAAGAGCATCGTATCCATCGGGCTGAAGATGTCATTTGCGGTGGGCATGGTGATCAGCTGCGCCTGTTTGATCTTCCCAGCGCAGATCCTTCGTTTGTTCAACAATGACGAGGCGGTGCTGGCGCAGGGCGTGATCTACTTGCGCACGGTATGCGTGTCGTATGTGTTCTTCTGCATCTCGCAGTCACTCCTGAGTGCCATGCGCGCCGTGGAGAACACGATGGTCGGCATGGTGATCTCGCTGATCTCGCTGGCGCTGAATGTGTCGCTGAATGCGCTGTTCATCTATGGGATGAAATGGGGCGTGTTTGGCGCGGCGTTGGCTACGTTGATCGGGCGCGTGGTGGAGATGGTCGCGATTGTGTTCTATGTGCTGCGATTGGATCAAAAGCTGGCGTATCGGCTGTCCGACCTGCGCCGCAAGAGCGCCGAGCTGCTGCGCGATTATGTGCGCTACGGCCTGCCGCTGATCGCGGGCGAGTTGGTATGGAGCGTGAATATGATGGTCAATTCCGTCATCTTCGGGCAGTTCTTTGGTTCGTCCGTGTCCACCGCCGTCTCGATCGCGAACATGATGGGCACGATGGCGTTCATCGCGATTTCGGGTCTCGCATCGGCCGTGGGGATCATCACGGGCACCACGGTGGGCGCGGGAAAGACCGAGCTGATGAAGGAATATGCGCGCACCACGCAGGTCATCTTCCTGTTTGTGGGGCTGTTCTCAGGCGCACTGGTGGCGGGGCTGAATGGGCCGTTCGTGTCGCTGTATGCGGGCGTGATCGGCAACATCAGCCCGGAGGCGGCAGTCGAGGCCAGGCGGCTGATCTACGTGCTGGCGGTCACCATCGTGGGCAGCGGATACCAGATGCCTTGCCTGTTTGGGCTGGTCAAATCGGGCGGCGATATCTCGTTCGTGTTCAAGAATGATACCATCTTTGTGTTCCTTGTTGTGCTGCCGTCCGCGATCATCTCCGCATGGATGGGCGCGCCCGCGTGGGTGGTGTTCGCGTGCCTGAAGTCCGACCAGATCCTAAAGTGCTTCGTGGCGATCGTGAAGGTGAACAAATACAACTGGATGAAAAACCTGACCCATACGAAGGAAGAGATTGCATCCGCAGGTTGATACATAACGCGATGAAAAGCAGAGCTGAAATGGCATTCAGCTCTGCTTTTTTGTCATCACGCAATCAACAAAACGGGCATAGGATGCATAGGACTTCCTAAGACTTCGTAAGACTGGAGAGTGTTTTCGTGAAACATCCATGCAATTGTCATTCATATAATGCAGGCTGTAACAGCGCGCAATGCTGCTGCCCAAAACCCTGCGATACCCCGTGCATTGACTGCACAGAAGGATACGCGCTGCACATGGAGCAGACCGTAGAAGATGGTGGCACCATCACCATCCCAAACGTGTTCCTGGGCAATCCGGACACGTCGACATATATTCTGCATTCCGCCGAGATCATCGGCTATCAGGTGTCGATCACGGACATTGATATCACGTCGCTGGCCGGCAATCGATACCGCCTGACCGGCACATTGAGACCCTCGGTCTGGCTCACGTATCAAATTGGCATCAGCCAGACGTACAGCACGGTGGCCTATTTCGGCGTGCCACTGGATCTGGTTTTTCGGACCAATGCACCGATCGATGAGCTGTCATTCCTGGGCTATCTGAACGATTCGACGCTGATTAGCCCGGTCCTTGTAAACAACACGCTCACATTCACCTATACGCTTAGTGCGACGGTGTACGGGATCAATTTTGAGCACAACAGCCTGCCCTTGGTGCGGGGCTCCGTATCTGGTGGTTTGCCCGTCCGGTGCGTTCACATGTTGACGATGATCCGCAGCTGCCATGTGGATATGCACATCAACACCGTCCAATATGGCTACATCCAGTTCAACCCGGTGGGGGATGCGCCATATGAAATCCAGTCGATCACATCGACGCCGGGCGTCGCTGCCGATGTGCTGAGCATCGATGCGATGGACAACGGCATCGTGGAATTCCAGGTGGCGCTGCCCGTGCAGATCACCTATGAATCCATCAATGGCTTGGTTTTGACGACGGATTCGTTCCTGTATGTGGTCTTTGCGGCGACGGGTATCCCCTCTGTGACGGACGATATGCTGGTCTTCATGGAGCTGGCCTTGAACGTGATGAACCTGCCGTTCATGGTGAATGATGGACTGATCTTTATCACGAATGCTCAGATCATCGGCACGCTCAGCCTGACGCACAAGGGATCGATCCCCGTGACGATCGCGCCCTCCGTCTGCTGCAATGACACGGAATGCAACTGCACGATCATCCCGTTTCGGCCGACCATCACCAATCCCGATCCTGCGCGCGACTCGTCCGATGTGACCATCATGACCAATCCGCTGACAAAGAGGGATGATGCATGAGGGAAAATGGGCAGGCGGCGCGGGTATCGATCGTGATCGCCAGCCGAAACGAGGGGCAGCTGCTTCGGCGCACGCTGGATTCGATGCAGGCGGCAGCCAATGATACTTCCTATGAGATCATCGTGGTGGACGATGGCTCAACGGACGGCAGCTGCGATTTTCTCAGGCGGGAGGGTCATCCCTATCCCGCGCGGCTGCTTGAAAGCGGGGGAGTGGGCTTGGCGCCCGCGCGCAATCTGGGTGCGGCGGCCGCGAATGGCGACCATTTGGTGATCTGCGATGCGCACATCGATGTGCCGCCGCATTGGCTGGATCAATTGCTGCACGTGCTGCAGCAGGAGGATGCCGATGCCGTCTGTCCTGCCATTGTGGATATGCCGATGGCGGATGCGCGCATCGATGTGATGCGCATGAACGTCGCGAAGCAGGCGAAGGAAAACCGCATGTGCGGCAGGACGATGGATTCGTTGTGCAGCATGCGGTGGCTCGCGCCCCAGGATAACTCGTTCTATGTGCCCGTGATCTGCGGCGGCTGTTTTGCCATCAAGCGCAGCGCGTGGGAGGCGGTTGGCGGCTATGAGAGTGCGTTTCGCGGCTACGGCTATGATGAGGAGGAGCTCTCCATCAAACTTTGGACGTCTGGGTTCGCGCTGAAGGCCGACCCGAACACCGTCGTGCATCACCGCTTTCGCCGATTCGCACCCTACGCGATACGAAGCGATGACGTGATCCACAACCTGTTATATCTGGCCATGCGCCATTATAGCGATGCGCGGGTGGAGCGCTTGATGCAGCAGCTGCTTGAACGAGGAGAGGATGGCATCATCGCGCAGCGGATGTATCCCAAGGTGTTCACGCCCGAAAACATCAAAACGAAGCGCGAAGCATACCAGAAATCGCGGCTGCATAGTGACGATTGGTTCTTCGATGCGTTTCATCTGCCATTATAATCGCAATATAGTAGAAAGATCATCGTGCAAATGATGATCTTTCAGACTGTTGACAAACCCCACTGGGAGGCAT
>JAJDGF010000009.1 GCA_030265545.1 Eubacteriales bacterium OttesenSCG-928-N13 | reverse complement strand
AGTCTGTGGGTTGATATTCTTGTATGATTATTGCTGTCATAAATGTTACCCTCTTTCGCCTTGAACTTCGGCCTGTTTATTCGCCTAACATCCCTTAATCTAACTATATGATAACACATTTAAGGCCAGCTTTGAACAGCGCATCATCGTCATAACACGAAAAAGCAGCCCACCAACCGGCGAACCGTACACCTTGACAACCTTGCAACCTTGGCCGAGAAATCTGCATGGCTGTGGAGTTTATATACGGTTTAAGGTTGCCAAAACCCTTAGTGCCTTGGCAACCTTGACTTGGCAATCTTAAACTGTGCCCTCTGCAAATAGCTTAAATGCCGATAAAATAACGTTCCAGAGAATCGTCACCCAGGATACATGCATGGCCTGCTGCTCATTGGTTCGCTTTTTCATGTTTGTTACCTCCGTTTGATTTGAGATAACCCTTTCACACATGATTTGTACTGTTCCCTTTGAAAATTGAAAGCGCACCTGTGGGAACAAGACTGTCCCACAGATGCGCTGGTATGCATATCTGCTGCCGCTTTGCGGCCCGGCTGCACGGTCAAGTCGTTGGCTGCCGCCTGCTCAGTTTGTACTGGAGAGCCACGCAATAGCGCGGCGCAGTGCAAAGAGTTTCTCTTATGATACAATATGCAGCAGCAATGTCAACGTGCTCTTTTAATGATGTCTTCCATGCTGCTTTCCGGTGCCGTCCTGCGGGCGAACACCGCCATTCGGGCATACCCCATTCTGGATGCAGGTGGTATAATAGGAACAGCTACTGTCCTTTGGGCAGTTGTCATGGTATGGACAGTCATAGTTTGCACAGCTGCCATCTCTTGGGCAATCCTCACCAAAGGGACAGTTTTCAGAGTTTGCACAGACCCCAGTGTCGGTGCCATCGCGCAGGCCTCTGCCGTGACCATGTCCTCCCGCGGCAAAAGCAGTGGCCGATAGTGATAATACGAGTGTCAGGACGATTGCGATTGATAGTACTTTTTTCATAGATATCCTTCCTTTCCGATTCGGTTTCATCAGTAGACTACGAAACAGCTTCGTCAAAACATAGGGTGATGGAAAAATCTTATCGCCCTATGTTTTTGGAGGTTCAAATCGTAATCTATAAATAGAGGGCGATATGATGGATGAACTAACCCTGCGCTTGGCCTTGGCCAAGACAGACAATGTGGAACTGGGTAAGCTGATTACAGATTATATGCCGTTTATCAAAAGCGAAGTGACAAAGACCCCTGTCTTTTCACTGGACTATGATGACAGGCTGAGCGTTGCTATGCTCGTTTTCATGACCTGCGCACGAAATTATGAGGAATCGCGCGGCGCATTCCTACCTTTTGCCGCTGTTTGCATCCGCAACAGGCTCATTGACGAGGGAAAGAAACATCAAAGGCATCAGGGAAAGGTTATCCCCCTGTACCCACAGGAAGAGCATTGTATTGAGAACAGCGCATCTATGTCCGCTTACAGCGCGGAACAGGAGCGTGTTTCGCTGGCGGAAGAAATTGACCGGCTAAGTGTCCAGTTGAGTAGGTTTGGCGTTACGCTTGGCAGTATTGCGGAAATCTGCCCAAAGCAGAAACGCTCCCGGGCTTTATGTGTCAGGCTGGCACGGGAGACAGCGAAGCATGAAAAATTGAAAAGCACCTTGCTCAATCACCAACGTCTGTCCGTTGCAGAGCTTGCGCGGCGGCTTGCTGTCTCAGAGAAAACAGTGGAGAAGCACCGAAAGTACATTGTGACAATTGCATTGGTCTTATCCGGTGACTATCCAGGCATACAAGCATTTTTACCCGATACAGAAAGAGGTGAAGTAACATGAAAACCGCACTTGTAATGGAGATAAATACAGGCTCAGCTCTTGTCATGAAGACAGGGGGCGAGTTTATGACCCTCCCTGCGCAAAAAGGGTGGCGTATAGGTGATGTTGTGACCATCGCTGAAAAGAAGCGCAGTTTTAAGGCTCTGTATGCGGCAGTGGCCTGCCTTGCCATTGTGCTACTCGGCTCTTTTGGCGGACACCAGCTTTACTTTACCGAAACCGCCCTTGTTGGTGTGGACATTAACCCTAGTATTGAGTTAAGCCTCAACCGCTTCGATCGGGTCATCGGCACTGCGTTTTATAATGAGGATGGCGAAGACGTTCTTTCGGTAGTTGACCTAAAGGGCATGAAATATGATGCCGCACTGGAAACACTGCTCCAAAGTGATGTGCTTCGTCCTTACTTGGAAGACAATGATTACCTGGATATCACAGTTTCTGGAAATGATCAATTAGAGGCGCAAATCCAGAATCAGGCACAAACGCTCACTTCGTCGTATGGATTACAGATGTACTGCCACAGGGCGGACGAGGAAGTTGTCGCTGAGGCCCACGCCCACAGCATGACACCGGGACGGTATCTGGCGTTTTTGGAGCTTCAGGCACTTGATCCTGATGTGGATATCGAGGATTATACTTCCTGCGGTGTTGGGCAGATTCGCAGAGAAATTGAGGCGCACCACCAGAACCGCTACGGCCAGCAGGGGGGGCATAATGGTCAGGGGAACGGCTCCGGCGCAGATGACAGCCCGTTACTCCCTTCTGAGAATGGCGGTCAGGGAGGTGGACACGGACATGGCGCAAATGGTACCGCTGATCCAGGAAGTTCTCAGCCGAGCAGCGGAAACGGGCAAGGCGGCGCTCAGGGACATGGCAGAGGTCAAGGGTGGGATTACGAACATGGGAAAGGGCATGATTAGTGGCAACATGATACCGAAATTGGTCTACATAGTATCGTCATAACACAAAAAGCAGCCCACCAGCCGGCGAGTCGCATACCTTGGCAACCTTGCAACCTTGGCCGAAAAAGGCACATCGTTACAGGGTTTGTATCTGATTTAAGGTTGCCAAAACCCCTGCTGGCTTGGCAACCTTGACTTGGCACTCTTAAACTGTAACCTCTGTTCCGTTATAGAAAACAAATGTAATTCCGCCATCATGATGCACAATCGCTTTTTCCACCATGAACATCCAGATGGTGTCGTCCCATTCCTCAAGAACAAGCGGTTGTTTTTTCAGGGTGCGGATAAACAGCGCCATAGCCTTATCCTGCTGCTGAAGGAGGGTTCGCTTTGTTTCAAGCTGCTCTAACTCTTTTGACGCAGCCTCATACCGCTGGGTAAGGCTGTCATACTTGCGATGATATTCATCTTGGGATTGCGCTGTAGATGCATTCTCATTTACCAGCGTCTTGACGAGTTCAGCGACAACCAGTGTTTCTTCGGTTTTACTCTCAATATCGACATCCAAGGATGTAGTATCCGTCAGGCTTCGCCGCATCAGCTCACAGTCTGCCACAACCTGATTTCGATTTTGCATCAGTTGATTGTAGGCCGTGAGAAATAATTGCTTGATGGTGTCCGTATCGATGGAGGGAGTACTGCACCGTTCCTCGTTAGAAAATTTGCTATTGCAACGCCATATGGTCTTGCGGTATTTATCGGTGGAGTGCCATACCTTCGAGCCGAAGAAGCTACCGCAATCCTCGCATACCAGCTTGGCAGACAAGCTGCTTTTGCCGCTATATGTATTTCCCAAAGCCCTACGCCGTGCAAACTCCACCTGCACATAATCCCATTCGTCTGGTTCTATGATAGCTGGGTGGCTGTTTTCAACATAAAATTGAGGAATTTCTCCTTCGTTGGTTTTCATTTTCTTCTCAAGGAAATCCACGGTGAACTTTTTCTGGAGCAAAGCATCGCCCTTGTATTTTTCGTTGGTTAGGATACTGGTCACCGTGGTTTTCGTCCACTTTGCCTTACCACCAGGTGACGGGATTCCCAGGCTCTCCAGGTACTCGCAAATGCCCTGTTGGGTCTTGCACTCAAGAAACAGGCGATATATCAGCCGCACTATTTCCGCTTCCAGTGTCTCGAAGCCTTTTCACACAATTGATTTTCGCTTCAATCACTTCGCGCATAAACGGATTAGTCTCACTATAATATGATTTAATACCATAGTTTGAAGCAACAAGTGATGTTGTGCCCGTTCCGCAAAAAGGATCATATATGGTATGTATATTATCTATGCCAATCTCCTTGACTATATCGTCAATTAAGCAAGAGGAATATCCTTCTAAATATGAATACCAGCGATGAATTGCTTCACCTTTGTTCAAGGAGAACGTGCCAGCAGCAGCTTTTGAGTACGTTTTACTCATTTGAATCCTCATTTCTTGGCCTGCTGTGTTCAATAACATCCTCCACTTTACAGCTGAAGTAATTACATACACGATCCACAATATCAAGCGATACTGTTTCTCCCCGGCCCATTTTATCTATGGTTGACTTTGAGATTCCGGTTGCTTTCATCAGCTCTCTCTTGCTCATCTCTTTGTCAATCAACAACTTCCACAAAGGTTTATATGTAAACGGCATATCTCATTGTCACCTCCAAAACATAGAATATCATAAAAGTGCTCAAAAATCAATACTTATTCATTTACATCACAATACTTATTCACTTCGAATAAACAATAATCGAGCATATATACTCAACCTCGTCAATTAGCCCGAATAGCAGCCGATTGTTGGTGCTTATCTGAATCTTATTGATAAAAATATAGTTATCACTTCGTTCAATGACTCCATTTTTAAAGATGATTTGCTTTTGCAAAATCTTTAATGGCAATTTGATGACGAAATGAGCAAAAACGCATGGAGAAACAACCTTCCTTGTGCTCCGAGTTATCATTCCTACGACGATTGATTGATGACAATAATATGGAGACATGCGGCGTGTGCACCTTTTAACGATTCCTACACAATTTAACGAAAGGTAGCTGCTATGTCCTTATTGTATCGAAGTACGTCACTCCTTTCATATTCCCACTATAAAGTGGATACAACGCGAATCCCTTGCTACAAAAGGGATTCGCGTTGTTTTTGGGTTTTCCCCGCGCCTGCTATAGCCGCCTTTTTCGTGCTTCGATACCGAAAATCCTCCAAAATGCACCCAAGCGTTGTCGAACGAGGAATCGTATCATCGTATGAAGCATCGTGTAATCGTTGGGTGCATTTCGCGTATTCTTATGCACCCATAAATATATGTCCAGTAAGCGTCAAACCGCGCCGTACCTAGCCAAAGACACTAATTCCCCATAAACTGAGCAGAAAGAGAGAAGCATTGTGGAGTATACAAAATGCATGGTTACGAAAAGCGGGAAGAGGCGCTTGTCCTGCGGCGCACCGGGATGACATATGAACAAATCGCGCGGCAGTTATCGCTGCCGCGCAACACCGTGAAAAGCTGGGGCCGGCGGTACGGCGAGGGAACGGTTTTTGACCAGGACGAAGAATCAGACGTAGCAGAACTCCCCGAGAGTATAGAGCTCATTCCATTGCCCCAGGCCGGAGAGTGTCATGTATACCTTGTGAGCGGACCGTATCATTTTCGAGGAAAGTACGACAGTTTTCTCTCGAAAATACCAGAGAGTGTCGGACACAGGATAGCCCACGGGGACATTTTCGTATTCTGCCAGGCAAGCAGACGCCAGATCAGCGTATTGCAGTGGCAGGGCGACGGATTTGCGATGATGTTCAGGCGGACGGAACAGGTGCGATATCCATGGCCGGCGTCATCCGAGGTTCGGTTGATTGAGATCAGCCGGGAGGATCTGGAAACACTGCTTTCGTATCCGCAGTTTATGAGGCGGCTGTCCGGTCTTTTCGCGCCGGGACAGCTTGCGTGAAAAGGCTGGAACGCATTGATGCGGATTGCTTTATCGGAACCATTTTGCTATAGTTTGAGCGATGGATACGCCGAAGAACAAGACAACAGAGGAAGCAAATATACACCTGCAACAGCAGATTTCTGAGCTGTTGCTGCAGGTGAAATTGTTGACGGATGAGAATCTGCTGCTCCGTCAACGCCTGTTTGGGCGTTCCAGCGAGAAAAAGATTGAAACAGCCGCAGATGGGCAGATTTCCCTGTTCAATGAAGCGGAGCTGGAAAGCACGTCCGCCGGGCAGGAAACCGAAACCGAGAAGATCACCTATACCCGAAGCAAGGCAAAGGGGAAGCATGCACTGGATTTTTCGGGACTACCAACCGAACAGATTGTTCACGAGTTACCCAAGGGCGAGCGCGTATGCCCGGATTGCGGAGGGGTGCTGCATATGTGCGGGCATGATGTGTTGCGCAGAGAGCTTACCGTTGTGCCTGCGCAGTACAAGGTCACCGAGCACGTTCAAACGATCTATTCCTGCCGCCACTGCGAAGCGACCGCTACGCAAACGCCCATGGTCAAGGCAAGGGTTCCCGCGCCGCTGATCAAAGGCAGCGGTATAGCCAGTCCCAGTCTGGTGGCACATATCGTGCACCAGAAGTACACGCTGGCATTGCCGCTTTACCGTCAGGAGCAAGAGTTTCAGAGAAATCACATCGAGATATCCCGCCAAACGATGGCAAACTGGCTGATCTATACGGCGAAGCACTGGATTGCGCCAATCTACGCAGCGATGAAGGCGGCGCTGGTGTCCGGCAGCATCCTTCACGCGGATGAAACGCCCGTACAGGTGCTGCGTGAGGATGGGAAGCCTGCGGAAAGCAAGAGCTACATGTGGCTATACCGGACAGGCTGCGACACGGGCCGGGCCATCGTGCTCTATGACTACCAGCCAAATCGAAAACATGAGCATCCGAAGACCTTTCTGAAAGGGTTCAGCGGATATCTGCATTCCGATGGATACGACGCCTATCACAACCTGCCGGCCGGGATTACCACGGTAGGATGCTGGGAGCATGTGCGGCGAAAATTCGCGGAGCTGCTCAAATCATTGCCCGACTACAACAAGCCGGGTTCCTTGGCGATGCGCGGAAAGGAGTTCTGTGACCAGCTGTTTATGCTGGAACGCGAATATGAAAAGCTGCCGCAGGATGATTCCTTCTTTGCGGCCCGTTTTGACGCCCGACAGAAGCACAGCAAGGCCATAGCGAAAAGCTTCTTTGATTGGGTCGGCAGCGTTTATGGCAGCATCCGGGCTACGCCCCAATCGGCCATGGGCCGCGCACTGGCTTATGCGCTGGGTGAGCGTAAATATCTGGAAAATGTGTTCCTGGACGGACAGCTGGAGCTATCCAACAACCGTGCGGAACGCAGCATCCGGCCGTTCGCCATTGGCCGCAAGAACTGGCTGTTTTCCAACACGCCACAGGGTGCGTCTGCCAGCGCCATGTTTTACAGTATCATTGAGACGGCGAAGGAGAATGGGCTTAAGCCTTTTGAATATCTGAAGTATGTCTTGGAGACCGCGCCTGACTTGGATATGGCCCGTAACCCTGATGCGGTTGTGCGATTGTTGCCCTGGCATGCGCCGATGGCTGGTGTATGACGCCTTTGCTTGCTGTTTGTATACATATTCCTTTTGTTATGTATGGTCAAGGTACGGCGCGGTTTGACGCTTACTATGTCCATGCACCCTTATGCACCCATAAGAATTCGGATGCCTAAGTTGAGTTCATTTGCCCAATTAAGGCAACCTATTTACTCGTGACCTTGCGGAGAAGTTCCACCACCTCATCGATTTTGAGAACCTTGCCATACGATACAACCTTGCCGTCAACGACCAATGCCGGGGTTGTCATCACGCCATATGCTGCTATCTGGCTGAAATCCGTTACATGGTCAATCGCAGAATCCATGCCCAATTGTGCCAATGCGGCTTTTGTGTTTGCTTCAAGATCATTGCACTTCTTGCAACCAGAACCAAGAATCTTGATCCTCGCTCCTTCCTGCTGCGCATCTTTAGCCGCCTCCATGCTTTCGGCATTGAGGTTTTCCGCGCCACAACATCCACCACAGTCACAGGTCGTCGTTTCCTTTTTCTTTTTCCCAAACAAAGCCATGATTGTCCCTCCTAAAACATGAATTGGATTGCGTTAAACAGATAACCGATGATGATAATACCGACCGATACAATCCCCACAAAAATTGCCAATAGTTTTGGTTTCACGGCCTTGCGAAGCATGATGATGGAGGGCAGCGACAGCGCCGTTACGCCCATCATGAAGGACAAAACCGTTCCAAGTCCTACGCCCTTTGCGTACAGTGCCTCCGCAATCGGTATCGTACCGAAAATATCCGCATACATTGGAATGCCAATTACGCTGGCTATGATAACGGAGAACGGATTGTTCCGGCCTAAGACCGTCTGAATAAAGCTCTCTGGAATGACATTGTGTATCATCGCACCGATGCCCACGCCTATCAAGACATAGGGTGCTACTTTCTTTGCGGTGTCAACCACTTGCTCCTTTGCAAACACTAATCGTTCTTTGACGGTGAGATTTGGATTATCAATATCCACACTATTTGCGCTGGAGATGTACTGCTCTACATACGGCTCCATGCGCATCTTCTCAATAATCGTGCCGCCTGCCACCGCCAGGACAAGCCCAACCATCACATAGGCGATGGCAATCTTGCCGCCGAAAATACTGGTGAGCAGAATCAGTGATCCCAGGTCAACGAGCGGCGACGAAATCAGAAATGAGAAGGTCACGCCCAGCGGAAGCCCTGCGCTCGTAAACCCAATAAACAGCGGGATAGACGAGCAGGAGCAAAATGGTGTAACGGTACCGAGCAAAGCAGCCAGCGTGTTCGCTCCGATGCCATGAAAACGTCCAAGAATCTTCTTTGTTCTCTCGGGCGGAAAGTAACTCTGGATATATGATATGATGAAAATCAACACACCCAGCAGCACCATGATTTTGATGGTATCGTAAATGAAAAATTGAATGCTTGCTCCGAGCCACCCGCTGGTATCGAGGCCAAGCGACGAAAGTAAAGTACCTATAAGTTCGTTTAGCCACTTCATGCCCAAGAGCTGATCCTGAATAAACACCCACCCGCTTTTAACAATGCTCATGCTGTCCATCCTCTTTCATATTCACATATCTACTTTTATAGATGTATCGGGTAAAAAAATATCATCCAGACACTGCTGCGTCCTCCTTTTTTGTCTGTGCCGTGATTGTCGAAAGAATCTCGGAGGCTCGTTGACTGCCTTCCTCGCTAATAACATAATGTGTCCATTTCCCATCGCGTCTGCTATCGACGACACCCGAATCACACAGAATGCGCATATGATGTGAAAGGGTTGACTGTCCAATTGGTATTTTTTCCAATAATTCGCAGGCACACATTTCGCCATCTTGCAGCAATTCCAAAATAGCGAGCCTGCGCTCATCACAAAATGCTTTGAATATTCTCGCGTTCTCCTCATGAATTGACTTCATGACATCCACCACCCATCGATTGATGTAGATTTATTGGTATTGTATTTTACATATCGAGATTTGTCAATATGTTTTTGTAATACTATCCAGCAATCAATATGCCGAAATGATGGTATCATCAGTGTTTTTCAGGTATAATCTAGCTGAAACAAGGGAAAAGATAGGAGGCGACCGAAGCGTGGAAGGCAGAATCTACATCGCGATAGATTTGAAATCGTTCTATGCTTCGGTTGAGTGCATCGAGCGAGAGCTTGACCCAATGACCACAAAGCTTGTGGTGGCCGATCCAAGCCGTAGTGAAAAAACCATTTGCCTTGCAGTCTCTCCCGCCCTAAAAGCACACGGCATCCCTGGGCGGCCACGATTGTTTGAAGTCGTTCAGAAGGTCAAAGAAGCCAATGCACAACGGAAAAGAAGCGCTCCCGGTCGAACCTTCACAGGCTCATCCAGTGATAGCATCGAACTGGCCGCTTCACCCGAACTGGCGATTGACTATATCACCGCACCACCGCAGATGGCACACTATATTGCCTGCAGCACGAAAATCTACAATGTCTATCTGAAATACATAGCCCCGGAGGATATCCACGTCTATTCTATCGATGAAGTTTTCATAGATGCCACCGCTTACCTGCGTACCGGTGGCCTTTCTGCCCGTGAGTTTGCCATGGAAATGATCCTCGATGTGCTCAAAACCACCGGTATTACCGCCACCGCAGGCATCGGCACAAACCTCTACCTCAGCAAGGTGGCGATGGATATTGAGGCAAAGCACATCCCGCCTGATGAAAACGGTGTCCGAATCGCTGAACTAGATGAGATGTCCTACCGGCGCTCCTTGTGGACACACCGCCCCATCACTGACTTCTGGCGCGTTGGTCGGGGCTATGCAAAGAAGCTGGAGGAAAAGGGCCTGTATACGATGGGCGACATCGCAAGATGTTCCATAGGAAAGCCCTCGGATTACCACAACGAAGCGATGCTCTACAAGCTATTCGGCATAAACGCCGAGCTATTGATCGATCATGCCTGGGGCTGGGAGCCATGTACAATGGAGGACATCAAGGCATTCAGGCCCAGCACGAATAGCGTCGGCGCAGGACAAGTGCTTCATTCTCCGTACTCATTTGACAAAACAAGGCTGATTGTCCGCGAAATGACAGACCTGCTGGTGCTTGATTTAGTGGAAAAGGAACTTGTGACTGACCAACTGGTGCTGACGGTAGGCTATGATATTGACAACCTCAAAGACCCGGAACGCATGCGTACATATAAAGGTGCAGTCACCACAGATGGCTATGGACGGTCTGTTCCGAAGGCTGCACATGGCTCCATAAACCTTGGGAAACACACATCCTCCACAAAGAAAATCCTCGCGGCCATGTCAGAATTGTTTGACCGAATCGTTGACCCAAACCTTCTGTCCAGACGTGTCACCATTGCGGCAAACCACGTTGTCCCTGAAGCCTCCATATCGCAGACCGTTACCTTTGAGCAGCTTGACCTGTTTACAGACCATACTGCCGTCCAGGCGCAGAGAGCCGAGGAAGAAGCGGATCTTGCGCGCGAAAAAAGCTTGCAGAAAACCATTATCAGCCTCAACAAAAAATATGGCAAAAATGCTCTTCTGAAGGGCATGAATCTTGAGGAGGGCGCGACGACAATGGACCGGAATAAGCAAATAGGAGGACACAAGGCGTGACAGGGCCATACGATGACATTATCAATCTGCCGCATCATGTTTCCACCACACGCCAGCAGATGCCTCGAGCGAATCGTGCTGCGCAATTCGCCCCGTTCGCGGCGCTTACCGGCTATGATTCGGCCATCAATGAAACTGCCCGGCTTACGGACAAGCGGAAAGAGCTTGATGAGCAAGCCATCGTGATTCTGGAATTGAAAATGAATCTGCTGGCAGAGGCAATAGATGAGTGTCCGGAAGTGTCGCTGACCTACTTCCAACCAGACGAAAAAAAGAAGGGTGGCGCATATGTCACCGCCACAGGCGCGCTGAAAAAGATTGACGATTATGAGCGCGTGTTTGTGTTTATAGACGGGAAAAAGGTTGCGCTTGAGGATGTTCTGGAGATCGAGAGCGAGATTTTCGGCATGCTGAATGATTAGGAACATAAATGGGAGTTACCCAATACCACTGCGATCTTGCGACCTTGAGCACAATCCCTTTGAAATCAAGCCTCCAGAGGGAAAACAAGGTTGCAAAATACGTTTTTCTCTGCGACCTTATTTTTGCGATGTTGACGAAAAGTTTGTTTTGTGTAGAGGTTTCAAATTATCCTGATTCTATGATATTATTTAAAAGAGTATGGATATAGCCGCCGGATTAAAGCTATAAAGGTTAACAGATAGGCAAACGGAGCAACTCGGGAACTAAATGCAGATAACACCTAAGTGAAAAGGAGATACGAAGAATTTGTACGATTTATCCTCGAAGTTTAATACATTCTACAGTTCTCATGTCGTCCTACCTCAAGCGGATCAGAATGAACTGTACCATAAGAAGGATCTGAACATTAAGCGTCTCAAAGACGGATTAAAAGAATATAACGCGGAAAATGGAACTGAATATTCAGTGGAAGAAGTATGTGTACAGGGAAGTGTATCCTTCAACGCCACAGTAACCTCAGACCCATCCCGAAACACGAAGCTAGCCTCACCACCGTGGTAAACATTCACCGTTTCCACGATATTGAGGAAAAGCTCCTCGTCCCAGCAGTCCAGCACCTGCTTCTGCTGCTCCAACTCCTGCAGAAACCACACCACCCTGGCCTTGCGCGCCATACGGGATTGCTTTTCCTCGGTGGCGTCCCACAGACGCTCCTTCGCCGAATCGAACTTGGCGGTCAGCGCGTTGTACCGGTCACTGAACGCAGTCTGGTCATGCGCGGCCTGGGCATTTTCATCCACCATCTTCTTGAGCAAGCCCATGGTTACATCGCAATCGGCCTGCGCCGCGGCAATCGCCTTGTCCAGCGCCGCCGTGTCGGACAGATAATCGACTATCGCCTGGTAATCCTGGCGGAACTGTTCCTTATCCACCGCAATGGAATTAAACGCCTCAATGAACCCCTGCTGGATCATATGCTCGTACACATGCGGTGTGGAGCAGGCAATATCGCCATCATACTTGTGGTTGCACCGCCAAATATACCGAGCGTACTTTGAAGCTGCGTGCCAGGATTTCCTGCCATAATGCGAGCCGCACTCGGAGCAGACCAGCTTGACGCTGTACGGATCGGCGCCGCCCGGCTGTTTCCCATGGGCAGTACGCCGCCGAATCTCATCCTGCACAAGGTCGAAGGTCTCCACATCAATGATCGCCGGGTGACTGCCGGTGACATAATACTGCGGCACCTCACCCTCGTTGACCTTGGTTTTCTTGGACAAGAAATCCACGGTGAAGCTCTTTTGCAGCAAGGCCTCCCCCTTATATTTCTCGTTCTGCAAAATGCTAATAATCGTGGACACGCTCCACTTCGGTTTCCCCGCGGGCGAAGCGATACTCTCTTCCTCCAGATACCGCTTGATATAATTGCACGACCGCCCTTGCAGGTAAAACTTGTAGATCAGTCGAACAACAATAGCCTGCGCTTCTACCACCTTCGGCTTGCCGTCTGGGCCCTTGCAGTAGCCGAGGAAGTGCTTGTACGGCATGGAAACCTTGCCGTCCGAGAACCGTTTGCGGGCGCCCCAGGTCACATTTTCCGAAATCGACCTCGATTCCTCCTGGGCAAGCGACGACATGATGGTAATCAGCAGCTCGCCCTTGGCGTCCATGGTATAGATATTCTCTTTTTGAAAATAAACCTCTATGCCCTTTTCCTTCAGCATGCGGATGGTGACCAGAGAATCGACAGTGTTTCGGGCAAACCGCGAAACTGATTTCGTAATGATCAACTGAATCTTGCCGTTCATGGCATCCTGAATCATCCGATTGAAGTCTTCGCGCCGCTTGGTGGTCGTTCCGGATCGATCCCGATCGGCGTACATGCCGACAAACTCCCACTCCTCGTTTTCCTGTATCAGTTTGGTGAAGGCATCAATCTGTGCCTCATAGCTGGTTAGCTGCTCGGGGTCATCGGTAGAAACGCGGGCGTAGCCACAAACAAGACGCTTCATGACAGGCCCGCTCTTGCCACCCAACTGCAGGTCAACCCGCTTCGGGGGAATCAAAGTCACCACAGGCTGGCTCATTTTCCGCTCCTTTCCACGCTCTGCACCCGCTGGCGCTGCCGCATTTCATCCGTCCAGCTCTCGCTGCGCGACCGATTCTGCCACGTCCGCTCAACGATTCTGCCGTCATAAAAACAGAAAACCAGCCGGTCTACGGCTGGCACATGGATGGTCTGAATCTGTTCCGCGAACACGGCGCTGTCGAACTCCGGGATACCCAGGACACGCGCCGTCACTTCCATTAGGATATCCTCTGGAATCTGGCGGGACGGACAGTGTTTTTTGCCGCGCTGGTTGTAGGTGTGGCAGATCCACACTGGCTTCTTGTACTGCGGGGCCGAACCGGCGATCTTGCGGCGGAAATGATCGCCACAGATGCCACAGACCATCTTTGATGAGAATGGGTAGGATTTCCGCGTCGTGGGATTCGGCTGGTATTTGAGCACCCTGCTGGTATGCTCCGCTATGATTCTCTCATAGGTACCACGGTCCAGAATCGGCTCGTGGCTCTGCGATACATGATACTGCGCAAGCTCGCCCTTGTTTTTCTTGACCTTTTTGCTGATCGGATCATCAATATATGACTTTTGCAGGAGCATGTCACCGGCCAGCTTCTCGTTGAGAATCATCTCGCGAATGGTGTGTTCGTTCCACTGCCTGCCCGTCTTGGACGCGTAGCCCGCCTCGTTGAGCAGCTCCATGATGCGGGTGCCGCCAAGCCCCTCCAGGTAGTATTGAGCCACCAACCGGATGACCTCGGCCTCCTCGGGCACAATCCGCAGCACGCCGTCCACCATCCGGTAGCCGTACATCTGGATACCGCTGCTGACCTCGCCGCGAGAAAACTTCTGCTTCACGCGCCACTTCACATTCTGCGATGCCGAGCGGCTCTCCTCCTGCGCGAAGGAGGCCAGCAACGTCAGCAGCAGCTCGCCCTCCGCGCTGATGGTGTGGATTTTCTCACGCTCGAAGTAGATGTCGATGCCCAGCGCCTTCAATTCCCGCACCATCTGCAGCACGGTGACGGTGTTTCGCGCAAGGCGCGAGATGGATTTGGTGATGACCATATCCACCTTCCCCGCGCGACAGGCCTCCAGTAGCTGCTGAAACCCCTGCCGGTTTTCCTTCGTGCCGGTCTTGGCCTCGTCCGTGAAGATGCCGGCGAAGGCCCAGCCCCTGGTTTTCTGGATGAGGTCATTGTAGTAACTGACTTGGGCTGACAAGGAATGCAGCATCGCGTCCTTGGGCGATGAAACCCTGACATACCCGCACACCTTCCGTAGCCGGGGAAGCTCCACTGCCGTGGGGGCGATTCTCGTAATCGTTCTGTTCATAGAAACTCCTTTCCGCCTGATTGGCAGTGACATGTTCCCTCCAAGTCCCCATGAAGTCAACCAAATTAGGCTACAATTTGCCGACTAACGGGCGGTACTTCTGCACGAACATTTTGCGGATTGCCTGGTACTCTTTGCGCGTGATATCGCCACGGGCCAGCAGGGATTTCGCCATGGCCAGCGCGGCGCTGAAACGCCTCTCTCGTTCAAACTGCTCAGATGTCATTCCCGCACCTCCCGTCCGAAACGGTCTTGGATATAACAGGCGTGGGAGCAGTATTTACGCGCTGTCTTAGCATAGCGCATGAACATGGCGCCGCAACCCGCGCAGGTAACAGGAACCATGGCCTGTCGGTGCATTTCTTCCCTGTGGGCATTCCACCACCTGGCGCGGCAGGCGTCATTGCAAAACTGCTTGGGCTTGGCCTTCGGGAGATGCTGAAGCGGTTTGCCGCAACATTTGCAGCAGGTACGGAGAATACTATGTACGCCAAGGGGTGTACCTACAACTGTGGAGGGGTAGCGAGCTTCTTTATTCCAGCTTTGCAGGGGTTATGCCGGACATCACCACAGCGGACGCGGCGTTTTTTACCCTGGGTGACGTCCGCTATTTGGCCTGCCGGGAAAGCATTGTATTGGATGATGGTCAGGCATTTGACCTACTAATGATACGGGATATTCACTATCTGACAGAATACCAAAACACGCTGTTTCGGTTTTCCATAATGATAGCAGCTTTATCTACAATCGCAATCGGGTTCCTCAGCTTTGTGTTACTGCGCCGCCTGACAAAGCCTCTTGCGGATTTGGGGAAGGCTGCGCAGCGCATTGCGGGCGGCGAATACAAGGAGCGTGTGAGAGTATCTACAAAAGACGAGGTGGGTCAATTCGCGGAAACCTTCAATACCATGGCTGAATCGGTGGAAGGCCAAATCCGTGAGATGGATGCACTGGTCCAGGACCGCCAGCAATTTGTTGACCATCTGGCGCATGAAATACGGACACCCATCACGGCGATGATCGGTTATAGCCAGATATTGATGCATGCAAAGGCTACCGATGTAGACAGGCAAAAGGCGGCTGAGTACATCGGACAGCAAAGCATGCGGCTGAAGCTGTTGTCGGAAAAGCTGTTAAACCTGTCGCGCTTGAAGTATGACGCGGTGGAGCTTTCGCCCGTCAGCCTCCCGCCCATCCTGCATGCGGCCGCTAGCACGCTCCAAAGTCTGGCCATGGCCAAAGAGCTATCCATCAAGATATGCGTTCCCGATGTGGTGGTTCTGGGCGACGCAGTGCTTCTTGAAACGCTTTTTCAGAACCTGCTGGAGAACGCCATACATGCTTCGGGGGAAGGGCAGGAAATCGAAGCGATAGGCGCCGCGTCAGACGGCATCCTTCACATGGAGATCATTGACCGCGGGATAGGCATTGATGAGGAAAACCTGCAAAGAATAATCGAGCCGTTTACGCGCGTGGATACGGCACGCTCGCGGCAGCATGGCGGGGTCGGCATCGGGCTTGCGCTGTGCAAGCGGATTTGCGAGCTTCATCATACGACGCTTTCCATTGCTTCCATTCAAGGTCAGGGCACCACGGTCAAAGTCGATTTAACAATTCCATAACAACGAGAAAACAGTTCTCTGCTTCATCGGCCTTATACTGACATCGTAAGAAAGCCCCACAACAAAAAAAGGAGTGAAAACGATGAAGAAATCCACAAAACGAATGCTGCTTACAATGCTTGCGTTGGCGCTTGTGATCCTGAGTGTATCGACCGCCCTTGCGCAAAGCGAAGCAAGCGTGATTCTGAGTGCCGGCGACAAAGGGGTCGTGCTCAAGGATGCCGCGGCCTCGGCAGAAACGCCATACAGCGACTACGCCTACATTGAGGAACGGCATGAAGCCCTGGGCGATTTCGATGATTGGTCGCTGGAGGACAAGGCAGGCTTCTCTGCGTGGATGGCGGCGCAGGGCTTGCCCCAGGATGAGATTGTGCACGGTATCCCCGGCGAGGGCAACATGATCATCGAAGATGTGGTGGGGCTGGCGAAAAAGGTTGTGCTGGCGAAGTATGACGTGAAGGAAGAGGTGCTGGATGATATGTTCAAGGTTCAGGTCACCTTCAACGTCATCCGCCCTGAAAAGCCCTTGTGGGCTGTCGAGTACCGTGTGAAGGACGGGATTGACGTAAACGATCTGGGCTACTACCGCGTGGAAATCGACGATCAGACCGGCGAGATCGAGAATGTCTACAGCATCACAGATGCCAAAGGATGAGTACAGAAAAGCAGGGGCCATGCCGATGTATGAATTGGCATGGCCCCTGCTTTCATTGCAACATTTCCGTATGGTCTGCGATGAACCTGATGATTTTGTTCATCGCGTTTTGTTGGTAGCTACGCAGGGTTCTTTCGGCTCTTGCGAACTCACGGCCCCACAAACGTTCAAACTCCTGCGTAACACGAGGCCAGTCGATACCGTCGATGAGGTGGCGCTTCACGACAAAGGCTTCATCCTCCGTCAAAAGCATCAACCATCCGTCCAGAATGCTGATTCGCTTGTTCAGATATTTCAGTCTTTGCTCCTTTTCGCTTTTCTGGGACGTCACATAATCGTTCATACATGCGGCAATGATATTTCGTTCACCTTCATACTACCTGCGGCAATGAAACATCTCCTTGACTCTAGCTTTCCTTTGTGGAGCTTGCCTGTGACAGCTTCGTTATGGGCTCTGTCATTTTCCTGACCTCCTACTGAATGACCATTAGACATTTGAGTCAAAAAAAGAACTAAACTGCGCCGTGAATATCGTCTCGTGGTAAAAAACGGCAGATGAAACCGGACCTGCCAACGCAGTATTATGTTGCAAGTAGCTTTTGTGATTTATTCACTTTAGAAAACAATGAGCAAAGGGTTTTTCGCACAGTATAAAAGAAAAACATCCAGAAGGCCTTTGCTCTTTTCAAAAAACGAGATAAATCAGTACTCGCTTGCTTTCAACTAACCGTTATGCTGTGTAAGACAGTAAATATTTCATCAACTGTTGGCATCACGCGAAGCGCGCCACGCCTTGTAGTAACAAGGGACGCGGCCACATTTGCTGCACGAAGCATACCCGAGAGCCTTTCCTCCGTCAACTGCACTAACCCATTTTCCAACACATCATGCAGCACGCAAGCACAAAAGGCATCGCCCGCTCCTGTCGTTTCCACTGTATCAGAGGTTAGACGAGCTGGCTGTTCCACCATAATATGTTCTGTGTACGCGCGGCTACCATGTGGGCCCATGGAGACTAGAATCAACGGAATACTATGCACTTCTCGTATTTTCTCAACACCTGCTGTATAATCCTCCTCGCCCGTTAGCCATTGGATTTCATTATCAGAAATCTTAAGCACATCACAATGCGCAAGACCATAACGAATCATGGCCTTGGCCTCCTCAAGACTGCGCCAAAGCGGCGGCCGCAAGTTGGGGTCAAAGGAGCGTAACACACCGTTTTTTTCGGCCACAGATAGCGCTTTTTGGGTGGCTTGTACGCATTGCGGCGAGGTCATGGACAAGCTCCCGAAATGAAAAACTTTCGCCTCGGCGATCAGCTGTTCTGGCACTTCATCCGCACGTAGCATCATATCTGCACCCGGATTGCGATAGAACGAAAAGTCACGATCTCCACTGGCCAGCTTATGAACGAATGCCAGCGTTGTGTTCACTTCCGGGTCGAAAAGCAACGCCTCGTCAGAAATGCCACAAGAGGTAATTGTGGAAGCAAGCATCTTTCCAAACATGTCATCGCCCACTTTTCCTATGAAGGCTGTGGTGTGCCCAAAGCGGCACAACATCGACAGAACATTGCACGGCGCTCCACCCGGATTCGCTTCGAACAGCTGATTGCCCTGCTCGCTTAACCCGTTCTGCGTAAAATCAATTAGCAACTCACCCAACGCCACGACATCGTACGCCATATTTTAACCTCCTTCATGTATTATCAACAGAGCATCTCGTCCAGCAGATTTTGAGCATCCTCGACCGCAAAGGCATGTTCCCTGTCCGGCGTCCACATTGCTCTGCCCAACTGCGCGTATTTTCCATGGCCGGGCAGATGGTATGGCAGTACTTTTGTGGAACGGGGAATGCCCGCATCCAAAAGAAATGCCCCTATTTTAGTGACTTCCTCGCGGGTATCGTTCACGCCTGGTATCAATGGTATGCGCACATCCACTGCAGCGTGTCGCAGCAAGCGGTAATTGCCCAAGATAATTGATCCATTCTCAACACCAATCCATTGACGATAGATGGATGCAGAAATGGCTTTGATATCGTATATAAATGTATCCGTGTACGGAAAAAGCGCTTCAAACACTTGCCTTTTCGCCATTCCACAGGTTTCCACGGCTGTATTCAATCCATTTTGGTGGGACAACCTCAGTACATCCAGCAAAAACTCAGGCTGCATGGTACATTCCCCGCCGGAGCAGGTGATGCCGCCGTCATTGCCGTAAAACGCCTTATCGCGCATCACCTGCTCCACCACAGCCTCCGCAGTCATCTCGCAGCCAATGGTGTGCAGTGCGTCAGCGGGACAGCATTCCTCACACCTTCCACAATGGACGCATGTGGCACTGTTTATCACATGCGCATGTGTATTGACGCGATGAACACCAGAAGGACAGCGCTGTGAGCAGGCGGCGCACCGCAAGCACCGCTCCTCGCGGAAGGCAAGCTCAACGTCTCTGCGCTGCCCCTCCGGGTTGTGACACCAGCGGCAACGCATCGGGCATCCTTTGAAAAACACCGTTGTGCGAATGCCTGGACCATCATGCACACAAAAGCGCTGGATTTGGAATACTGTTCCGTTCATCCCTCGTAAGCCATGCGGTAAATTGCCAGCATGTCCTCGCACGACAACTTTTTCACACTGCCCAGCGTTCGCGTACCACTAAAGGAGCATTTTTCCGCCATCTCAGGGAGCCGGTCTGATTCCACACCAAAGGATTTAAGGGTCCTGGGCATGCCCAACGCTGCAAAGTAATCCGCCGCGGCCTGAATGCCTCCAAGGGCTAGGGCGTTCCTGTCGGCGCAGTTGTCAGAAAGCCCCCAGACCTTATTGGCAAACTGACAGAAACGCTCTGGATCGTCATCCATGACATAGCGTGCCCAAGCCGGAAAAAGCACTGCCAGCCCAGCACCATGTGATACATTATCGTACATGCCGCTCAAGTCATGCTCCAGCTGATGCGTGGCCCAATCTGCCTGACGCCCCATCCCTGTCAAATCGTTCTGTGAAAGGCTGCTCGCCCACATCAGTGTGGCACGGGCTTCATAGTCCTCTGGATTTTCACAGACAACGCGTCCTGCACGGATGACGGCACGCATCAAGCCCTCGGCAATTTCATCCGTTAGCTCCGTATTCCGTGTAGGCGAGAAATACCTCTCCATCGTGTGCATCAGAATATCCACAATGCCGCAGGCGGTTTGCCAACGCGACACTGAATACGTCAGTGTAGGATCCTCAATGCAGAAAACTGGGCGCAGGCATTCGCTACCATAATCGCGTTTAAGTCCTTTTTCTGCATTGGACACAACCATCCCGCCTGCCATCTCGCTGCCCGCAGCGGCAATGGTCAGCACACAGCCAATGGGAACTGCCTGATCCGGACTGCATTTGCGCTCAAATACATCCCATATATCTCTATCCATTTTCGCTCCCAGCGCAATGGCCTTCGCCGAGTCAATCACGCTGCCGCCACCGACGGCCAAAATGAAGTCGATCTGTTTCTCTTTGCAAAGGCGCACCCCTTCACGAACGAGCTCCACCTTGGGGTTTGGGTTCACGCCACCCAAGGCAGTGTAGTTCGCCCCGGATTTCTCTACCTGTTTGAGTACACGATCCAACAGGCCGCTCCGCTTGGCGCTTTCTCCGCCATAATGCAAAAGCAACTGCTTATGCCCGCCCTTTATCAGTAAGTCAGCAAGCTTTTCAAGCGACTGCCGCCCAAACTCCACACGAGTGGGAATAAAGTATGTAAAACCGTTCATTTCGTTTCCATCACTTTCTGCAGTTTTCCATCTGTGCCAGCTCATAGGAACCCGCTGCCTGTGTTAACGCCACCGCAACCCCTGTGCAGTCCTCTTGCGAGGGGTAGACACGCGCGGTAATCCATTCGCCGTTGCAGCTAGCTTCCACAATGGAGTGGTCGACGTAAATCTCAATATGGGCCTTGCCATTCATGGGGGCAAGCTGCCGCTCCAACACAAAGGTATGCACACCCTCGTGTGCCGTAGAATGCTCGCGGATCAGGCTCATATGCCCATCCGCTTCAACCCGTATGCGGGTAAACATCTGCCCATCTTTACTGCGCAGCACATCAGCCTGCACCGCGCCCCTCTCTTCCAGTTCCACATCCAGCCGCAGCACATACTGGCCGCCTTCATCCTCCTCAAGAAGTGGAAGCAACCCCACTTTCGTGTCGCTTTCAAGCTTCCGAATCTCTGGGATAACGCGCATCTTCAGTACATTATTTTCGATATACATTTCTCGTGGCAAGGCAAAGCACCCGCTCCAGCCTGTGATACCCTGCCAATCTCCACGCGCCGCATCGGGTGACCAACCGATGACAATACCGCGATCATGTGTATCAGCAAAGGCCTGCGGCGCATAAAAGCCTTCCCACGCCGCCTCATCCAGCACGCCGCGCGCCACAGGAGAAAAGCGCAGGTCGTCCGACAGATCGCCAATGATGTAGTGAGTTGCCTTAAACGGGGAATAGAACAGCACAAACTTGTCATCCAGCGGGAAGAAATTGGGACACTCCCATGCATAGTCGGAACCGCTTTCATCCTGCGCCAGTACAGAATGGTATGTGAAATCCAATCCATTTTCGGAGGTATACAGAAGACAAGCACCACAGCTGTCCTCCAGACGGCAACCGAGCACCATCAGGGTACGACCGCCATGACGAATGACATAAGGGTCTCGCCATTCCTGTACCTTTAGATCGCCATGCATAGCCGGGAGCATTACATGCGCACTGGTCTGCGAAAGCCAGTCCATATCATTCGAGGGGGTCGCGATCCATTGCTGCGCGCCATCTTTGCCGCCACGCCCCTCCTCTTCCTTGCCGATGGACGTGTAATAAAACACCGGTCTACCATCAGAGTCTTTGCAGGCACTGCCCGAAAAGCAGTGTATTTCTCCCAGTTGCGTTGCCGGTTCCATCGCAATGGGGTGCGTTTCCCAGTGAACCATGTCGCAAGAAACGGCATGACCCCAATGGATATCCCCCCATTGATCCCCATGGGGGTTGTATTGAAAATAGAGATGATATTTGTCACTATAATGTATTAAGCCATTTGGGTCATTGACCCAGTTTTCTTTGGGACGGTAGTGATACGCTGGGCGAAAATCCATGCTTCATTCTCCTCACTCTGTTTGATGAACCGTGCGATTGATGATGTGCTCCTGCAAAGCGTCATCAAGATCTACAAAATTCGCATTGTATCCCCATACGCGCACCACAAGATCACGGTGTCGTTCAGGACGTTTTTGTGCGTCTCGCAGTTCGTCTGCATCCACGACGGAAAGGTTTATAACCGGCAAATGTAGCTGCTCACATCCCTCCAGCAGGGATAGAAATACAGCAGCATAGTCGGTATCCAGAAGACGCGGCAAGGTAAGATACACGGGTGAGGCCGCCACGCCACGCCGCAAATTGCCCTTTGCCGAAGAGGACAGAGCGGCGGTGATACCCTGTCGGGCACAAGATGGTGTCGGCGAATAATGACAGCTGATCGCATCCCCCGCATTCCGTCCATCAGGTGTAGCACCCAGAATGGATGCGAACATCACGAAATCAATGTTGTACAGACCAGGCAAAACCTTTACGTCGCACGGAAAAGGGTATTGCTCCACAAATTGGCAGAAGTGCTCCGCCAGCGCGGCGGCCAACAGGTCAACCTCTTCCTGATCATTGCCGAACTTGTCGATTCGAAGCAATTGTCCCCGCAGAACCTCCTGCCCGGCAAAATCGGAACGAAGCGCCGCCAGAAGCTGTGGTAGCGAGCAAATCTGCCTGTCAAACACCGCTACCTTAATGGCGTACAAGCTGTCCGCGACGGTCGGAATCGAACCGCTCAGCAGCTGATAGTTGCTGCATTCGTAGCCGCCTCGAAGAGGCTCATTCCCACTTTCCAGCACGCGAGGCAGCATGGCCTGCACCAGCAGGCTCGTCTGGAAGGAATCGGTCGTTGTATCGTCCAGGATTTTTTCCGTTATCCGCTGGCAAAATAGCGTCAGCTGCGCGTCCCACTGCCTGTAAAAGCAAGCGATAACCTCATCAAATGTCCGACACGTTTCCATGCTTCCGCTACGAACGCCAAAGCGCAGGCCGCTTTCGAAGCGCCTTGCCGGAAAATGCCGGTTCCATTTTGTCACGGGCGTATGAGGAGCGGACGGATTTTCCTCGCCGTCAAACAACGCCAGCTCCAGCGCCTTCATGCTTTCCATCTGCCAGAACTGGATATCCGCATGCCCTTCGAGCGTTATTTCCGTACAGCCGTCATTGGCGTAGCCGCGCGCAAATGGCAAAGGCACACCGGCCTGCTCCAGCGGCCCAATGATCTCCGCGTCAAAATAAAGTGTGCCCTGTCCTTGTCCCCGCGCCATCAAGCGCGCTGCTGCGCTTCGAAAAAACGAAGGCGTCTGTGGGTGAATGCGTATGTTCACATGCGGTTCCGATAGTCCCACTTCTGCGCAGCATTCCATGACCAGCACGCCGAAGTCGCTGCTTACATCCCGTCCTTCTTCATCCACGCCGCCAAGCATCAGGTTCATTAGCGTGTCACCGCTTCCCATCCGATTCAGCTTGCGAATCAGCTCACACAGAAGATCATGCGCTTCCTCCCGCGTGATTCCCTCGTCGCGGCTTTTTTGATACAACCATCCCAGCTGTACATCAAAGCGGCCTATGCAACTCGTAAAGTTCAGGCTGCGGGCACGCCATGCAAACCAGAACAATTGAATGCCCTCTTCAAAGGTTTGAGGCGCTTTTCCTGCAATCGCGCTGCAATTGGCTGCAATCCTCAAATAGCGCCGTGCACTATCAGGCGTTTCATCCGCATATGAGCGAGCCAACGCCGCGTGTGCCTGTATATGCCCTGCAAACAACGACAAATAGGATGTTATAGCATCCAGACGCGCCCGCTGCTCTTCCGTGCACGCTTTCGTGCGTCCATGTCGCGCACGCACAAGCAAGCCGTCTATGCCCTCTTTGATTAGCAATCCTATGTTCATAGGAAAATGCCGGTTATCCTCACCCATCCAGGTCTCATCCGGCTCCGGCCATGGATGAAGGTGGCTGAGCCTTTCCGGGCCAGCTAGAAGTCCCTGCTCCGGCAGCGCACAGCCCATCAACAGGAAGCGCGTGGCGGCCCCTTTCACCATATCGGAGAAAATCTGAAGGTTCATTCCCTGTCACCGAGCTCCTTCCAGATAGATCGCATCGGGTAAATCCTGATCCGCTCAAAGGTCCCCACGCCCTTGCGGGCAAAGGTGACGACCTCATTCTGCGTGGCATCGGGAAACACCAAAGCGGAAATCACCACATCACCGCTTTCGGTAAAGATTTCCAATGTGCTCTGATCTAGCAAAATGCGCAGGGAAACCCGTCCATCCAAAGGCATAACCCTTGCCTCCAAATAGGGCGGAATATCACTTGCATAGCTCATGTTACCGGACAAGGAGCGGTTTACATACAACACATTGCGTATTGTATCATACCCCACAATGATCTCCTGCTTTTCGCCAACGCACAACTTCATGCCCATCTGCATGGCCGAGTTTTGCGACACATCCAGCACCACCTCGCAGTCAAACTGCGGAGGGATATGCCCAAGCGATTGCTGGGAATCGACCTGCATATGGTCAAAGGCGACAGGCTCTCCACGCAGTGCATTCAATTCCTGCACAGGACGCTGGAACAGGCGAACACCATTTTCTGTCCGCTCCAGCCACAGCTCGCGCGGCACAGAATAAACGCTACGCCAAGGGCTGGTGGGCGTGCAGTTAAACAAATGCGTGGAGTTAAGCCACGAAATAAATACACAGCGGTCATCAGGCATATTGCTGTAGGTTTGCCCCGCATAGCAATCCACGCCGCTGTCCAGCGTTAAATGCGTTTCGGGCGCATCGTCGCTCACAAACTGCTTGCCCTCAAAATGGCCCACAAAGTACTGCGTCTTGCTGGCGCCCTGATCTCCCACAATCAATACCCAACGCTTTTCATCAGTCCCGCGTACCGGCAGCTCCGATATATCCGAGCATTCCCACACGCCTTGATGAATGCCTGCAAACTGGCCAAATTTGCTCATGAGCGTCCACTTTTTCAGATCCTTGGAGGTATAAAACTCCACATGATCAAACACGGTCAGCGCCATCAGGTAACGCTTACGTTCCTCCCACCATACCACCTTGGGATCGCGAAAATCCTCTTGGCCTGGGTTGGGCAACACACAATGAGGATAGCGATAAAACGTACGCCCATCCTTGCTATAGCCGATGCTTTGCTGCTGCACACCGGCATCCCGGTGTGTAAAGATGGTCACGATACCGCTTTCGCCCGCATCAAAGAAGCCTGAATGATTCTGATCATCCAAGATGGCGGAGCCGGTGAAGTAATCGTCCTCAGGACCCTCGGGTGTATAGGCAATGGGCAGGTTCTCCCAGTGAATCAGATCCGTGCTGACTGCATGGCCCCAGTGCATGCTGTCCCAATGTATATCGTGTGGATTATGCTGATAAAACAAGTGGTACTCCCCTAGGTACCAAATCAGGCCATTCGGATCATTCATCCATCCCTGGGGTGGGCTAAAATGAAATTGAGGCCGGTACACTTCATCGTACATTCGTAAACATCCTCCATCCTGCTGTGTGAAACGAATCAAGGCCTGCACAAAGCAGACCTTGATCCGTTATTGGCTTACTGCTGTGCCGCTACATAACGGTCATAGGCATCCTGCCAAGCCTTGAGCACCTCGCCCAGGCCCATGTCTTCCATTTGGGCAACATAGGCATCCCATTCAGCCTCGATGTCGCCACCAGTCATCCAAAGCGCCGTCTTTTCGCTCGTCACATTCTTGATGTCGGAGAACAGGTCGTTAATGATTTCTGTCTCTTCGACCGTGTAGGTAACCGTGGGATATCGGCTTGTATCCGTCACATAGGGCATGTAGAAGGTTTTCAGGATGTCCAGACGCTCCATGGCGCGCGGCTCCATATAGAAGTACTTGCCATAATAGTCGCTCAACTGGGCGATGGGCGCGTTCAGGCGCATAACCTCTTTCATTTCGCCTTCCGTAGTGCCTTCGGCAGGGGTCTTGTTGATATACACGCCATCAGCATCCGGCTCTGCCTCGAAGAAGTCGCCGATGGGACCGTAATCCGCCTGCATGCCGATGATGGGATCGTAGAGCTGATCCACCCACTTCAGCAGGGTCACGGGATCTTCGCACACATTGGTGATGGCGAAATCCCTACGGGTGATGGGCGCGCTTTCACGTAGGTTGACAACCAGCTTCCCCTCAGGGCCTTCGAGCATGGGCATCAGCGCATACATATCCGCACGGTCGTTGCCAACCACCTCGGGAATCTCCCACCAGACATAGGCGCCGAGAATCACTTCATCGTTCTTGCCCTTGGAAATGTACTTCGCCGCATCCTGGGAGAATACTTCCACATCGATCAGGCCTTCCTGATACCACTTGGCCAAGTACGTGATCGCATCCTTGTACTCATCGCGAACGCCGTTGTAGACAACCTTGCCATCAACCATGCCGCGGTGATAGGCCGCCTGATCGGGATCATTGTAGTCCGTGAAGCCAAAGCCGGCAAAGAAGGAGGTCATGCCAGCGGTCCAGTTATCAAAGATGAAGGAAAGCGGAATTTCATCCTTCTTGCCATTGCCGTTGGGATCCTGATCGCGGAAGGCCACCAGCACATCGTAGAGCTCGTCCATCGTGGTGGGCATTTCCAGGTTCAGTTTTTCCAGCCAGTCCACATTGATGATGTTGAACTGCGGAATGATATCAATCTGGTAGTTCATGCCATCCTCGCCGATGAAGCCCATCTCGCCAACGGTGGGCAGCGTGTAGATGTTGCCATCAGGCATGGTCAGGATCGGCATGATTTCAGGGCGGGCTTCCAGCACCTTGCACAGGTTGGGCATGATCTCGGGCACCAGATACTCATTGAGCGCAATGAGCATTCCGTCCGCGCCATAGGTCATGATTTCATAGTCTTTCAGGTCTGCTGCCATAAAGGCGTCCGGCAGGTCGTTGGAGGCAAAGAGCAGATTCTTACGCTCGGTCAGCATATCTCCCGTGACACATTCCCATTCAACAGTGATGCCGGCTGCGTCATTGAGCTGCTGCACCAGCGGTTTATTCTCGTTGGGCGGAGACATGGAGGTGACGCCCGCAAAGATTTTGTAGTTTGGCGCTGCTTCTGCCAATGACACGGACGCCAGAGCGAGCGTCATAGTCAGAGCGAGTAGGATACAAATGATTTTCCGCATAGTTCTTCCTCCTTTAGTTTTCCCATATGTATCGTCTCCTTCGCAGCGACCGGCCGGCTCGCTGCATCCGGAGTTGAAACCCGGTGGATCAGCCCTTTACAGCGCCAATCATCACGCCTTTGCTGAAATATTTCTGTACAAACGGATAAATAATCAACATGGGAACGGAAGCGACCACAATAGAAGCAAACTTGATCATTTCCGTCACCTTCTGCTTTTCAGCATAGTTGGCGTCCATGCCGGTCATCATGTTACTGGTGGCCTGGCTTTTAATCAGGATATTGCGCAGCACCAGCTGCAAAGGAGCCATGTCGCTCTTGGTAAGGTAGATCAGTGCGTCGAACCAGTTATTCCACAGACCCACAGCATAGAATACGGTCATCACCGCGATGATGGATGTCGAAAGGGGCATTACAATGCGTAGCATCGTCCCTGTATTGCTGGAGCCATCAATGGAAGCGGCCTCCAGAACGCTGTCGGGAATATTGGATTCAAAGAAGGTACGGGCAATAATCAGGTTATAAACCGATACGGCATTGGGGAGCACCAGTGCCCACAGCGTATTAAACATACCCACATCGCGCACAACCAAGTAGGTTGGAATAAGGCCGCCGTTGAAGTACATGGTAAACAGCAGAATCAGCATCATCCCGCGCCGCCCGGGCAACGTTTTCTTGGATAGGGCGTAGCCGCTGACACAGGTAAGCCCTACGCTTATGCTTGTTCCCACTACTGTATACAAAAGACTATTAAGATAACCCTTAACGATACTCGCATCCATGAAAATGCGCTGATACCCGCTTAAGGAAAACCCTGCGGGGAGCAGGAACGTCTGGCCTGCATAGACTTTGAAGGGGTCGGAAAACGATGCAACCAACACATAGTAGAGCGGATAAGCAGTAACAAAAAGGACAATGCCCAGCAGAATGTAATTGACAACATCAAAGGCGCGGTCTCCACGCGATGCAGGCTTTGCTACGGTTTGACTATTTTTCATCTTACTTACCCCCCTTACCACAGGCTTACATTTCCCACGCGCTTGGAAATAACGTTCACGCCAATGAGCAACACTAGGTTGATTGCCGTGTTAAATAAACCCACAGCGGTCGAAAAACTATATTGTGTCTTGAGCACGCCCTGCTCATATACATAGGTAGCGATGATATCGCT
>JAJDGF010000001.1 GCA_030265545.1 Eubacteriales bacterium OttesenSCG-928-N13 | reverse complement strand
GATCACCTCTGAGCACGAACCGGATTACAAAGAGCTGGTTACAAACGTTTTATACCACGTAGGACTGGGTACTGACCGAGAAAAGTATAGGGTCACCACCCACATCACCCGCCAGAGCGCGGACATCGCACTCGGTGTCGATTTAGATGGCGCGGGTGACCAGGGCATGATGTATGGCTACGCAACCGATGAAACCCGGCAGATGCTGCCGCTTCCTTTTTTGCTGGCTACGGAAGCGCTGGAACGGCTGCGCGACCTTCACAGCCCGAGCCTGCTTCCGGATGCCAAGTGCCAGGTCACCTATGACTACGACCGCAAGCGCATCGACACCTTCCTGATCAGCACGCAGCACCGGGCGGATGCGGACATGGGCGATGTCCAGCAGGTCGTGCGCGCGGTCATGGAAGCCGCAGCGGATGACTACGCCCTGAATATGGATTTCAAAGCCCTCGTCAACCCGACCGGCCGCTTTGTGATCGGCTCATCCTTCGCGGACACGGGCGTGACCGGCCGCAAGATCATCGCCGATACCTACGGCGGAATGTGCCGCCACGGCGGTGGCGCCTTCTCCGGCAAGGACCCCACAAAGGTCGATCGGAGCGGTGCGTACATGGCGCGGAAGATCGCCTGCGACCTCGTGCGCGACGCGCTTGCCGAGCGCTGCGAGGTACAGCTCGCCTACGCCATCGGGGTCGCGGAGCCAGTGTCGGTGGCGGTGAACTGCTTCGGCACCAACAGCGAGCCGATAAGCTACATCACCAGCAGGGTTCGGATGCTCTACGATCTGACTCCGGCCGGGATTATCCGCGATCTGAACCTCTTGGAGGTAGATTACAATACCGTCTCGGCGTACGGCCATTTCGGAAAGGGCTGGCTTCCTTGGGAGCAATGAGGCCGCTTTGTCTGTAGCCCTTTACGTCCCTATCGCGGCAAGTATCGCAAAGCCGACAATGGTGACAAGCGTAGAGACCGAGAGCGCGGATGAGACATAGGTGCGCTGATCGGGGTCATCAGCAAAGACGGGCAAAACAAACGGTGGCGGGAGGATGAACATCAACATGATTGCGCCCATCAGCGGTCGTTCATATCCGAATAATGCGGATGTGATGCCGATCATCACGCCCATCAGAGGGATTGTGATAGCCAGGCGCGCGGCGATGACCTTGCCTGTCTCCGACCAGCGGACGTCCTTCAGTACCAAGTCGTACCCGATGGAGAGCAGGATTAGAACGCTCGTTGGCCCTGCAATGAATTTGACGCATGTGTCAAAGATACCCGCGATGCCACTGGGGATCAACGCGCTGTAGAGCCCGGTAGCGCCAAGCACCACCCCGACAACGATGGCGATGATGATCGGCGAAGTCAACATCTCACGCACAATTGAGACGCGCTGCAATTTGCCCGAGGAGTCCATGCCCAGCAGCACTTTGTACAGCGTGAAAACAAATAACACCTGTCCTAGATCTACCAGCGCGAAGTTCGCTGTCTGGTTGGAGCCGTACAGCATTGCGTACAATGTATAGCCGAGCATCCCCGCCTCGAACCCCGTTGTAAGATATGGCACGAAACGGGAAGGCAAACCAAGTACTTTCTGGGCGAGTTTCCCGAGCGCCCAGCAGGCAATGCAGATGACAAACATCATGAGTGGAATGACCACGCTTCGCAGATTGTAGTTGGCCGAAGCGAAAGCATGGACCAGGACAGCAGGCAGGGTAATATCAACCGCAACGCTCTTGAGCGTATTCACGCCTTCGCGCGTCAGCTTGCCACGGTTGCGGCAAAGCATGCCGATGCCAAGCACGGCGATCACCGGAAGGACCGTCTGGATAACTTGAATCACACGACCCATATTGGGTTTCTCCCCCTCTCTGTGTTGCTTTGAATATATCACAGAAGCGATGTGCTTGCAATGAAAATATGCTTTATGTTCAACAATGCTATATGACCGGGGTCAGATATTTCGAGATGAACTACGCCACATATTGCTTGACTTCCATCGCCTGTAGAGGCATAAATGTCATACCAAATCACGAGGAGGTATTGACATGACGATTGAGACACACACGACCGACCGCAAGGCGCTCGCGCGTCGGATTGCGGAACTTCTCCAGGAGGACGTCATCTACACGGGCGTTCCGTCCTACGCTTACAAGGTTGGGCCGGTGACGATTGACCGCGGCGGGGCCATTCAGACCGACGATTCCGGAGCATTGGAGACTTTGAAGCCCTTCCTGATCGAGCAGGGGTACATCGGGCCGGAGGCCGAGCCCGATGACGAGCCGGGAGCTGAGCCCGATGACGAGCCGGGAGCTGTGCCCGATGGCGAGCCGGGAGCTGAGCCCGAGAGCGCACAGCCGACGCAATCCGCAAAACCCGCTGCGCCGGACATCGAAATGATGGAGATCAGCGTGCCCGCGGCGGACATGACTGTCGCAGCGCTTAAGAACCTGATCAACACACTCTACACCAAGCAATACTTGCTTAACCACGCCATCGGCCAGGAGGTTTTCCGCATCTCCGACGGGGTGGTCGCGCGCCTTCAGGAGTACACCCCCGAGAGCCCGGAGGCGTTCGCCGAGCTGCTGAACGATTTCCAAGCACTCGAGGAACTGGCTGGTGTGGATGTTAGGGACGGACAGGTCACGCTGCGCTTCCCATTCGATGCGGTTAAGCCTGATCAGTGGGCCATCTACGGCGCGCTGACCGCGGGGATCGTTAAGGCGGCGACGGGCGCGACGCGCGTGATTCCGAAGCGCCAGCAGCCGGAGAACGAGAAGTACTTCATGCGCAGCTGGCTGGTACGGCTTGGGTTTGACGGTCCGGAGTTCAAGGATCTGCGGAAGCTGCTGCTTAAGAACCTCCATGGCCACAGCGCGTTCCGGTCTGACGCGGAGGCACAGAAACACAGGGAGAAGTACGCGGAGCTCCGACGCGATTTCGCCGTGCAGGAGGTGAGATCGTGATGCGTGATGAGATGATGCGGACGCTGGTTGATTTGCGAGCTCGCCAGCTGGCCGGTGAACACATGCCCTGCCCTCGCTGCGGGAAGGACTCCATGAACCGTAGCGTGCTGCGCAACGCGCTCAGCCGCCATGCCGATATCTTCGTGTGTGATTCATGCGGAGGTGCGGAGGCGATGCTCGACTTCATGCAGAACCCGCTTCCGCTCGACCAATGGGCGTGCTTTTTGCCGGAGCGACCGCAACCGGATTTTAAAGATATCACGGGCGCGGAAGCCTGGGAGCGGATCCGGGAAGAACAGCTGCCCTTCCTGGTTGAGCTGTACGAGCGTTGGCTTGATGACGCGGGTCGAGATGATTTCGGAGCGTACCGATCCGAGGCGCACCGACGATGCGCGGGTCTGACACACCTTTGGCGCGAGCCCTATCAGGCAGCCTACGATGTGAGCGATGGTCGGCTCCTGCTCCGGTTCCGGATTTCGACGAACGGCGTGGAGGTCGCCCACGACCTGATCGGGAAATAAGCCCGCGCTGATTCAGAATCCCCAACACCCATGCGTTGATTCGAGAGCAGCCCATCGCGGGCTGCTTTCTTGTTGCCACCGTCGCCGCCACGTTGCCGCTGTCGCACGCGGAAGCCGGGCGCTTGTGGGATTGCTCAACCATCGGCCCCAGCGGGTGCTGTGGCGCCAACGTGCGCCGACCGGTGCTTGATTCAGGAGCTCCACCATGACGACGAAGCCGCCCTCGATTTGAGAGCGGCTGTTTGGTGCTGGAAACGGTCTACGGTTTGTCCTCCCTCGTCAGCGCCCGCATGAGCGCCGGCTCGAGGACCAACTCGATTTCAAAGCCCAGGCCAAGTTCGTTGTAGGCGTCGGCAATCCCTTTATAATAGGACTGCGTCGGCGGAGCTTTGCGGATGTGCTTCATGCGGTAGATCATGCCTTTGATTTCAGATCCGTCGGACATCCGCACGGTGTGCTCTTCCTTGATGTAGTAGCTGGGGTAGCCCTCGTAGCGGTCGAGTTGGTGTTCGTCCTCGGCGCTGATCTCCCAGACTGCGACGGGTACATGTACGTTGTTTTCGGAGCGTTCGACGGTTGCATGCAGGTAGAACTCCAGCTGATGGCCAGGAAGTAGACCCACGCCGATGAACCTGGCATTCGGGCAGCGGAACGCCATCTGTTCCGCGATCATGTTGGAGCCGTATGCGATGTACTTCAAGTTGATTCCCTCCCTTGGTAGTATCGTGAACCTGAGGTCGATTTGAAAGAGGTTTCCGGTTTGGTTGGGGTAAACTTTGTCGAAGGTTGAGTGCGAGGGTCAGTTCCCGATGTGTAGATCATGGTAGAGCCTCCTTGCTTGATTTAGGAGCCTCGGCTGGACACAGCCTGTGGCTTCCCGCGACGCGCCGAGTGTGCACTGCGGCCGCGTTTCGACCGGTCGCCAGCCAGTCTCATCGGGCGGGTGTGTCTGATTCGAGAGCCCGCTCATCGGGCGGGTGTGTTCGAGCCTCCGATTCAGGAGGCCCGTCTCCATGCGGCGTTGCCGGGCAGGTGCTTGAGCAGGTGTTCGCGGGCGGTCTTGAACTCGTCGCCGATGAAGCCCAGCCGTAAAAGCCAGCACCGGAAGGTGTATTTCGCGTTATCGGTTACCGGTCGGGTCGGGCTCGCGCTGCTCGCGGTCAAGGCCGCGTGGGAGATCGCCATGCTCAGTTGGATGAAGCTCTTGACCTCGCCGGCGTGCATTGTGCTGTTGAAGGCTCGGAATTCGATCGTGCCCTTTTGGAAGGTCGAATGTAGGTTGAGCAGCCGGTAGCGACTTTGGTCGTAATGCTGGTGTGCGTGGTACTCCCAGTCGCGGTCGTTGTACCAAATCCGGGCGAACTCGGCGCTGGTCTTGGGTTTTACGCGGTTGAGCCGGGCGAGGAAGTCGGGGTCGACCGGCTGGCACCAGCGGTCGCGGCGTTCGGGCGAAATCCGAAGGGCCAGCGTCAGCAGGTCCTCCTTGGCATTGACGATGTTGACCAGGTTCCGCAGCGTCTTGGGTGTGTGTTCGCCGAGCCCAATGTGGGCATGGATGCCGCAGCTGGGGTGTGCCTTGGCTCCGGCGGCCCGGAGCTTTCGGACCAGTTCCTGGATCGTCTCGATGTCTTCCCAGTGGCAGATGGGGCTGACCACCTCGGTTTGCCGCTCCCAGGTGTCGGCGATGGAGGAGTCGGAAACGACCTTCCAAGCGCGGCCCTGCTGGTCGCGGGCGATGCGGGTGTCGTAGGTTCCGCCGGTGTGCTCGACGGTGGTGCCGAAGTGGGTGGCGATGACCTGGGCGGCGTGTGCCCGGGTGATGCCGGTCATCTCGAGTTCGATGCCGAAGGTTTGGTTTTTCACGTTGGTCGCTCCTTCGCCCGGCGGCCTTTCCCGCCCGCGGCTCGCCGGGTGTGCCCCGGCACGACCATTCATCACTCGGGCGGCCCGAAAAGGCAAGATAACAAACACCGTGGTTTCAGCGTCGTTTGTGATACGGCCCACCCGGCCCCGGCGGGTGGACGGGCGAGCTTCTACTAAGCGGCCCCGGCCCCGACCCCGGCGGAGGGGGGATCGAATCTCTACAGACCCCCTCGCCGGAGACCGCGCCTCCCTACCGCTTGAATTTTCGCGAAATTCGGCACGGGGGTATCGGTTCCCAAAAACAAAAAAACGCACCTTGAAGCGGTGCGCCTGATAAAAAGCATCTGCCCGTTTTAAGCAGATGCCTGAGATTATGGGTTATTTCAGCCTGAAGTAACAGGTATTCTTGCCGCTGCCTTCGCGTTTGATCTCACCGGCTTCGACCATTTTGCGCAGTGCACCTTCGATAGCGCTGACACTCAGTGTGGGACAGAGCTCCCTGATGTCCTGCTTGGTGAATCTTCCGAGCTTATTCATTGATGCCTGTCTGACCATCTCAATGGCGGGCAGCTTTCTTTCGACCAGGGCGAAGCGATCCTCAAAATCCCTGTAGGCAGCGAGGATCGTGCCAAGCAGATATTTGATGAACGGAACGGCATTTTCCGTTCCATCATACCAGCCGATCTGCGCCTGACTGAGAGCGTCGTAGTACAGATCCTTGTTTCTTGCGATTTTCGCCTCAAGTGAGATGTACTTGCCGACATAGAAGCCGTTTCGGTACAGCAGCAACGTTGTAAGCAGACGGCTCATTCTGCCGTTTCCGTCGTTGAAGGGATGGATACACAGGAAGTCATGGATGAATACCGGAATGGCGATCAGCGGCTCAACCTCCATGTTGCCGATGACTCGATTGTATTCCTCGCAGATTCGATCAAGTGCATCAGGAGTCTCAAAGGGAGCCAGCGGAGTAAACAGCGTTTTCACATGTCCATCCGGAAAGGTTGCGCTGATGTAGTTTTGAACGCTCTTCGTACGACCAGCCATCGGATTGTTCATATTGCTGTACAGCACTTTATGAAGCTGCAGGATGTAGTTCTGCGTGATGGGTATCGCATCAAAGTTCTCGTGAATGATACTCAGTGCATCACGATAACCGGCTATCTCCTGTTCATCGCGGTTCCTCGGTGTGGTCTTTTCTTCGACCAGCTGACGGATGCGGGTACTGGTTGTGACAATGCCCTCGATGGCATTGGATGCCTCGGTACTCTGAACCTTGGCAACATCAACCAGCTTTTCCAGATCCTCCGGACGCTGCTTCAGATATAGTTCCTGTTTGCCGACTTCTTTATATATCGCTGCGATGAGACCGAGGATATCGGAATCCCACTTCTGTTCCTTAATCGCAGAATAATTGAACTTCCTCATTGCCTTACCTCCCCTCGGATTCCCTTAAATTATAGCCCTAAATAAGAGAATAGTCAAGTCGTAAGGGAAAACTCCCTTATTATTATTGCCATAATGAGGGAAAACACACATGCCAAAGGATTTCCCCAAAAAGAAAAAAGCGCACAGCCAATGCTGCACGCCCAGATGGGACGATGGTCATTTGCGGATATAGGTTTGATTGCGACTCGTCGGTTTGTCTGGAAGGCTCATGATGATGAGCTGACTTTCCAGCGCAGGGTTGATATAGTTCTTGCGCAGGGTTTCCTTTGACTTCAAACCGAGTGCGGCCATGATCTGCGCGGCGGTGTATGGTACGTCGTACTCCATGACATTGAGCATTTTTTGCACATATGGGGATAGGTATGCGTCGTCCGAGGAAGCTTGTTCAAGCGTCCAATCCAGCGTCTGGCTGATTTTCTCGAGCATGAACTCGATGAATAGGTCGGAGCTTCCCGCCGTGTGGCACGCGGCGATGGCATCATAGTATTCGCTTTGAAACGCATGAATGCGGCTCTCCAGCGGCAAATACTGGAATATCGGGTTCCACTCCGATAGAAGCGCTGTCTGCCACAACCGCGCCATACGGCCATTCCCGTCTGAAAAAGGATGGATAAACACGAACTCATAATGAAAGACGGAGGATAGGATCAGTGGATGCAGCGTGCTTGAGGCGGAGTTCATCCAAGAAAACAATTCATCCATCTGCGCTGGAACCAACTGCGGTGGAGGAGCCATGAAAATACACTGGTCGCCCTTAAAGACACCTTCGTTTCCACTGCGAAAAACGCCTGATTCCGCAACGGTCAGATACGTCATGGTGCCGTGCAGCCGTTTTAAATCTGCAACGGAATATGGATCGAATACGCCTATTGCGTCATATGCCCGATAGGCATTTTTTACTTCTTGAATTTCCTTCTGGGAGCCGATGACTGGCTTTCCGTCAATGACGCCCCTCACTTCGTCAAGCGTCAGTGAACTCGCCTCGATGGCCAATGAGGAATGGATCGAACGAATGCGGTTGTTGCGACGCAGGTGCGGTTTTGACTTAAGGAGACGGTAATGACTGATCCGTCCAATCTTTTCCGCAATCTGAGCGACCAGCATCAGCGTGCGGATGCTGATGGTGTACGGTGGTTGGTATGAAGCCATTTCTGTCCCTCGCTTTCTGCTTTCATTATACCCGACCAAGGTGAATTTATCAACATCTTGCGTATTATCTTGCTTATTTTCCTACTTATCGACTTGAGCGGAGGCTTCTATGAATACCCAAATGAATCTTCAGCGGATCAGCGTGGATAAGCTGAAACCCGCGAAATACAACCCAAGAAAAGACCTGAAACCCGGCGATCCCGCCTATGAAAAGATCAAGCGGAGCCTGAGTCAGTTCGGGTACGTCGATCCGGTGATCTGGAATGAGGTGACGGGCAACATCGTCGGCGGGCATCAGCGCTACAAGGTGCTGACCAACGAAGGCGCGACCGAAATCGACTGCGTGGTCGTTCACATTGAAAACCCGCAGGACGAGAAGGCGCTCAACATTGCGCTGAACAAGGCTGTCGGCGAATGGGAGCCGGTGGCACTGGCCGACCTGCTCTCCGACCTTCAAACCAGCGGCTATGACGTCGGTGCGACCGGCTTTGACGCGGCGGAGATCGACGACCTGTTTTCCAAGGTTCACGACAAGGGCGTGAGGGATGACGAGTGCGAAATCGACCCGGATGAGATCAAACCTTTTGTTCGCAGCGGTGATGTTTGGACACTCGGCAGACATCGGATGGTCTGCGGCGACGCAACGAACGAATCGGATATGGCCTTGCTAATGGACGGCCTGAAAGCCAATCTGGTCGTCACCGATCCGCCGTACAATGTCTCGTATGAAAGCGCTGACGGCAAATCCATCCAGAACGACAGCATGACGGACGGTGCGTTCTTTAACTTCCTGCTGGCAGCGTTTCGCAACATGGCGGCGCATATGGCCGAGGGCGGCAGTGCGTACATCTTTCACGCGGATACGGAAGGCTTGAACTTTCGTCGAGCGTTCCGCGAAGCCGGATTTCACATCAGCGGCGTGTGCATCTGGGCGAAGAACTCTCTGGTACTGGGGCGCTCTCCGTATCATTGGCAGCATGAACCGGTGCTGTTTGGCTGGCTCCCGAATGGCAAGCATCGTTGGTATTCCGACCGCAAGCAATCCACCATCTGGAATTTCGATAAGCCCAAGCGCAACAAGGAACACCCGACCATGAAGCCCATCGCGCTGCTGGCCTACCCGATCAAGAACAGCTCCGCACCCAACGGCGTAGTGCTCGACTCGTTCGGCGGCTCCGGCTCTACGCTCATCGCCTGTGAGGAAACCGACCGCATCTGCCGCCAAAACGATTCGTTCGCTTGCAAATTTTATAGGCTTATGTTATACTTCTTCATTGGTAGAGAGTTATCACATAAAAGCAGACGACAAGTCGGAATGGGAGCAGTGACAAGCGATGCAGACAGCGCCAGGCTCTTTTCGCGACCCCAGCGGGTATGTGTATGAGCAAGATGGAAAAATATTGCGTACGATCACGTCGCACTACCAGCCGCATTGGGAGAAAGCGGCGCCTTTTCTGAAAAAAATGGCAGACGAGGGATTGGTTCTGCCCTTTGAGGAAGTCGCCCCGGTTTTGGGTGCATGGAAAACCATACAGGTCGAACGTCTTCCTTTTATTTCCTATCCCTACGAGTGGAGCTTCCACCAGCTGAAGGACGCCGCACTGCTGACCCTGCGGCTGCAAAAAGATGCCCTGAAAAGCGGCCTGATTTTGAAAGACGCTTCCGCCTACAACATCCAGTTCGTGGGCAAAAGGCCGGTTTTCATCGACCTTCTCTCCTTCGAAACATGGCAGGAGGGGACTCTGTGGGGGGCTTACAAGCAGTTCTGCACCCATTTCCTGGCGCCGCTGGCGCTGATGGCGAACGTGGATCTGCGCTGCGGCAGCCTGTCGCAACTGTGGATCGACGGGATACCGCTGGATGTCGCAGCGAAAATGATGCCCCGAAAAGCAAAGTGGAACCCGGGGCTGAACTTTCACCTGTTTACCCATGCACGCCTGCAAGATAAATACTCAGACAGCGGCAACCAGTACGCCGCAAAGGTGAAGGGCGCAAAGGTGACCCGAGAGTACCTGATTGGCCTGGCGGAGTCGCTGGAGAGGCTGCTGGCTGGCAAGGCGCTGAGCCTGCCCAAGGTGACCACCGAATGGGGCGATTATTATAGCAAGACCAATTATTCCGAGAAGTCAGCGGACGAAAAATACACCATTGTGGAGGCGCTGGCGCGGAAATACGCCGGAGGCGGGCTGACGATGGATCTTGGAGCCAACACCGGCCGCTACACACAGGCCATTGCGTCCCATTCCGGCTATGTATTGGCGTCCGATATCGACCCGCTGGCTGTAGACCGCCACTATACCGTGCTAAAGGGCGCCGAGGGCTACGGCAACATCCTGCCGATACTGATCGATTTCGCGAACCCGTCCCCGGGCATCGGCTTCGGGAACGAGGAGAGGCCGTCCTTCAAGAGCCGCTGCCGCTGCAGCTTCATCATCGCCCTGGCGGTTATCCACCATCTGCACATCACGGCGGGGATTCCCCTGGCGCTGCTCTCCGGCTTCTTTGCCGGTCTGCTGGACAAGGACGGCATCCTGGTGCTGGAGTTTGTGCCCAAGGAGGATTCTCAGGTGAAAAAGCTGCTGGCGCTGCGCGAGGATATCTTTGAAGACTACACACTCGACCGGACGATCGAGATCTTCGGTCAAGAGTTCGAATGTGTCGATAAAACGGATGTGCCGGATTCTTGCCGGCACATCCTCACCCTGAAAAAACGATAGAAGGACTTTCAAAATAACGTTAGAGGTGATCGTATGAAACGGAAATCCTGAAAAAACGATAGAAGGACTTTCAAAATAACGTTAGAGGTGATCGTATGAAACGGAAATCTAAGCATTTTTGGCTGGTACTGAATGTATTGCTGCTCACCATCTTCTTCCCCACGACGGCGCTTGCCTATTTCGATCCCGGCACGGGCAGCATGATCCTGCAAATGCTGGGCGTTGCTTTCATTGCTGCGGGCGGCTTTTTCGTTGCTTTCAAGCACCGTATCCGCGCCTTTTTCAACAAGCGGAAGAAGAACGAAGCCGGGGCGGAGGACACCGCAAAGCCCGTGACCCCTTCCGATAATAAACAGGACGATGCGAAGTGAAATCTTGCACATGGATATAGACATTTTCATGCACAAAAGCGCCCGCCTTCTGGCGAGATTTTGGCGCATGCAGTGCTCGGATGAGAAGCACAGAGAAAAGGCGTCTGCTATTTTCCGGCAGGCGGTTTTGCTGTGCCTTGCTGCGTGCGTGCTGCTGGCGCCTGTCCCGGGTTTTGCGGCCCGGGAAGGGAGAGCCCCGCTGGCCGAAGCCACGGGTATTACAGAGAATTTTTATGCAGACGAAGGATTTGCAAGCGCCCTGCCGCTGCTGGTGCTGCGCCTGGAGGCGGGCACCGTGGCCGTTGAGGAGAGCGATTTTTTGGTAGAGACACGGCTGCTGTCCTATGAAGGGGCACAGAGCAATGCCCTCAGCGATGCGCCGACCGTTTCGGCGGCGGCGAGCCTGCGCAACATGACCGGAAAGAGCCGGGCGGCGGGCAGGTACAAGGACGACTACTACCTGCGCCTTGACGAGCCGGCGGCGGTGGCGGGTCTGGAAAGCTGCGGGGAATACATACTGCTGGGCGGCCGGCACGACAAGTCGCTAATCCGCAACTACATCGGCTACACCCTGGCGGCAGGTATTGTAGAGAATGCCCCGGCGGTGCAGCTGTGCGAGGTTTTGCTGCGAGGGGAGGGGGGAGACCTGTACCAAGGGGTGTATACTCTGGTGCGGCTGTCGCCCGACGAGGACAAGGCTCTGTTCCACCGCAGCCTGGGGGAGGATGGCATCGCCGTGGAGACCTCCGCTACCCGGAACGACCCCGACAACGGCCGGATGTTCCTGCCCTTCTGGGAGGCGAATGACTGGAACGACCGCTACAGCGAGAGCATCGGCGCACTGAGCTATGCCGAGGATGTGCTCTACTCCACTGATTCGCGCACGTTCTACACCACGCCGAATCATTTCGACATCGACGCCTTCGCCAACCAGTTCATCCTGGGTGAGATCATGCAGGACTACGACGGGATATACGAGAGCTACTACTATTTCGACCCCAACACCAAGTTGGTTTCCCCAGCGCCCATTTGGAACTTCGAATGCGCCGCCGACAATAGCCCCAAAACCGCCGCTCGGCCCGAGCAGCTGGAATACGCCGAAGCGCCTTACTTCGACCAGTTTTTCAAAAGCCCGAACTACGCCTCCATGATCCAGGAGCGGTACCTGGCGCTGCGCCGTACGGTCATCAACGAGGAAAACCTGCAAAAGCTGGTGGAGACGGGCGCTGCCCTGGTGGCCGACGCTACCCGGCGCGACTGGGCTCGCTGGGACGATTACAGCAGCTACGTCCTGGCGCCTCTGACGGAAATCGAGGAGGACGACGAGACCGTGACCGAGGTGCTGCCCTACGCGCGGCAGACCGGCAGCTACGCCGAGGAGCTTATGCGGCTGCGCTATACCCTGCGCACCCATGACCTGCACACCGGCATCAACATCACCCAGTTCGACTTCAGCGAGCAAGAGGTGCAAAAAGAGATTGCGCTGAGCAGCAACCCGCTGTGGCCCATCCTGTCTTTGGTAGTATTCTTTCTGCTGGTGCGGTTTGTACGCCGCTACGGTATGTAACGGGCAAGAGGGTATGGGCGCGCCGCACACGCTGCGCAGCGCCTGCAAAAATGATGAGACGAGTGCCCGGCGGACAGCCGCACAGTATGAGGAGACAATGGCAAAGCAAAAGAGCATCAAGAAACGTATCCCCTACAAAAAGACACCCTACAAGCGCTGGCACCTGGCCGGCGTGCGGCGGCATATGACGCTGCGCCACAAGATACTGATGTATGTCACCACGCTTTCGGTGGCGGGCTACGTAGTATGGCGCATCTTTTTCACCCTGCCCCTGCAGTTCGGCGTCCTTTCCGTCGTGCTCAGCATTCTGCTGCTGCTGGCCGAACTGGCCAGCTTCACCGTTACCCTGTCGAACTTCCGCGAGGCCACCCACTATGTGAACCCGGATTGCCCCGAGATTCCCGACAGCTGGTATCCCGATGTGGACGTGTATATCACCACCCACAACGAGTCGGTGGATTTGATGTACAAAACCGTGAACTCCTGCACCTTTTTGGAGTATCCGGACAAGAGCAAGGTGCACGTCTGGCTGTGCGACGACGGCGACCGCGCCGAGATGAAGGCGCTGGCCGAGGAGCTGGGCGTGGGCTATTTCAGCATGACCGGCAACAAGCACGCCAAGGCCGGCAACCTGAACAACGCCTTTTGGCAAACCTCCTCGCCACTGGTGGCCACGATGGATGCAGATATGGTGGTCTCCAGCGACTTTCTGATGCGCACCGTGCCCTATTTCTGCCTGCCTTATGTTCAAAAGCAGGAGGATGGCAGCTGGCGCATCCTGGACAAGGACGAGGTGGATCCCGAATACCGGATCGGCTTCGTGCAGTCCCCCCAAAGCTTCTACAACCCCGACCTGTTTCAGTTCAACCTGTATTCCGAGCAGAACATCCCGAACGAGCAGGACTTTTTCTTCACCGAAGTGAACGTGGCAAAAAACAACGACAACGTGTCCTCCTACGCCGGGTCGAACACCCTTCTTTCCCGCCAGGCGCTGGTGGATATCGACGGCTTCGCCACCGAGAGCATCACGGAGGACTTTTTGACCGGGCTGATGATCCTGCAGGCGGGCTACCGCAACCTCGGCATCCCCGAGCAGCTGGCTCACGGCCTGTCCCCCGACACCATCAAGTCCCTCATGGCTCAGCGCGAACGCTGGACCCGGGGCAACATCCAGGTGTTCAAGCTGCTGCGGGTTTGGACAACCCGCACCCTGAACTTCTGGCAGAAGTTTGAGCTGACCGGCTCCCTCTGCTATTGGTTTTCCTTTGCGGGGCGGCTGATGTTCCTGCTGGCGCCGGTAATGTCGGCGCTGTTCGACATCCGCATCGTGGACGCTCCGGTGTGGCAGACGCTGTTGTTCTGGCTGCCGCACTACATCCTGTACTATTTCGCCACCCGAGTCTTTTCCGACAATACTCGCTCGAACCACTGGTCGGCCGTGGTGGATACCATCATGGCACCCTACCTGACTGCACCGGCCTTTTTGGAGCTGCTGGGCTTCAGTCAGAAGAAGTTCGTGGTCACAGACAAAAGCAAAGGGGCGGAGCCGCCCCGCTGGCGCACCATGCTGTACACCGTGCCCCACACGGTGATCCTCATCGCCACGATCATTTCCATCTTTTTGCTGGTTCGGCAAAGCATCATCATCAACACCCTGTACAATCCCATCGTGCTGTTCTGGCTGTTCGCCGGAGCTAAAAACCTGCTGTTCGCCATCTTCTTCATGGCGGGTCGGCCCAATGTCCGCAGCGCCGAGCGCTTTTTCGTGCGCCTGCCGGTGGAGGTGGAGTGCCGTGGCATCCACTACAACGGCTATACCGTCGACATCTCCGACGGCGGCTTGGCCGCCGTGTTCGAAACGCCGCTGAACTGCAAGTCGGACGATGTGGTAGGGCTGACCGTCCAGACCGAGCTGTACTCCGCCAGGATGGAGTGCCGGGTCGCCAACGCGCGCCAGCTGGGCGCCAGCGAGGGCGGCCACTGGAAGTATGGCTTCATCCTGGAGAAGGCCGACGATGAAAACATGCGGCAGTACATGCAGATATTGTATGACCGGCCCCACAGCCTGGCCAAGCGCTTCAAGCACAACGCCAGCGTGTTCGACGACATCAACACCAACCTGATGCTGCGCACCCGCCGCAAGGTGTACAACGTGCGCAAGCTGCCGCGCTTGGTGATGGATCTGCCCTTTGAGACCCGGGAAAAGGCGAATGGTATTTTGTTCGATTTCAACTTTGAATACGCCCGGGTAAAGGTGAGCGCCGAGCTGCGCCCCACCGATGTGCTGTCCCTCTCCTGGGGAGAAGGGCTGGATCTGATGCTGATGGCGAAGATGCAGGACGGCTCGCACACCACACTGTACCGCATCGTGAACTCCGACGAGATTTTGCAGCGGCCTGACTTTGTGGAGATCATGAACCGTTGGGCCGATTTGCAGAATCTGCCCAACGATCAAAAGCCGACGGGTACCGGGTACATCACCGAAGCCGGATGGCAGGAAGCAGAAGAGGAGGGCGATTGATGGAGATGCCAAGTTTTGCGTTTTTGCTGTATTTCCTGCCGGTGCTTCTGCTGGGGTATTTTTTGCTGAGTTTTTCGGCCAAGGCGCAGAACCTGTGGCTGATTGTGGGAAGCCTGGTGTTTTACGCCCTGGGTAATCACGCCTACACCCTGATTTTGGCCGGGCTGGTGCTGGTCAACTTCCTTCTGGGTCGGGTGGCGGGGCGGCTGGCCATTGGCGCCAGAAATGAGAAAAAAATGCGCAAGGTGGTGTGGGTCGCCTGTGTGGTGAACCTGCTGCCCCTGGTTTTCTTCTCTTATCTGCCCGTGCCGCTGAACGCCCTGTGCGGTCTGCTGGGTCTTGAGCCCATTGCGCTGCCCGCCATGCCCCTGGGGCTGGCGTTCCTGGCGCTCAAGGGCATTTCCTACGTGGTAGACATCTGCCGCAGGCGGGTGCCGCACAGGCAGAGCTTCATGAGCACTGCGCTGTACCTGACCTTTTTCCCCTCCCTGCCGGCCGGACCCATCATCCGCTACCACGAGGTGGCTGCGCAGATCGAAAAGCGCAGGGTGAGCCGTGAGGGGGTGGCCAACGGCATCTGCCGGTTCATCGTGGGGCTGGCCAAGGCTGTTGTGCTGGGCGGGCCGCTGCTGGCGGTGGCGGATATCGTGTTCAACCAGTCGAACATCAGCGGCATTTATGCCACGGTGCCGGTGAGCCTGGCGTGGTTGGGAGTACTGGCCTGCATGATGGGGCTGTACCACGGCCTGTCCGGCTTCAGCGATATGGCGATTGGACTGGGCGGCGTGTTTGGCTTCGTTTTGCCCGAGAACTTCCGTCATCCCCATTTGGCGGCATCGGTGGAGAGCTTCTGGCAGCGCTGCTTCAGCACGATGGGCACCTGGTTCGACGATTACGTGTATCAGCCCCTGACCAGCAAGCGCACCAACAACGACGGGATGGTGCTGCACACCCTGCTGATATGGCTATTGATTGGCCTGTGGCTGGGCCCCGACGTGCCTAACCTGATTTTAGCGGTGTGGAGCTTTGCGTTCATCCTGGTGGAGCGCATCATAGAGCTGGATCCCGCCAACACCCGAAGTCCCCTGCGGCACTTCTTCGTGCTGGTGTTCATCCCCGTGGCGGTCATCGCCCTGCGCACCGATTCGGTCTACCAGTTTACCCTGTATATCTCGAATATGTTCGGCATGAGAGACAACGGCTTTGCCAGCCCCCTGGCGCTCACCCTGCTGCGGGAAAACTGGCCGGTGCTGGCTGCGGGCTTTGTGGCTAGCTTCCCCTTGTGCACTTGGCTGCACCGGTTCACCCTGCGAAAGCGCAGCTTCATGGGCTGCGTCGTAAGCCTTGCATACCCGGTAGCAATGGTGGTGCTGGTGGTGCTGGTGGTGCTCGCCCTGTCCAGCAGCAGCTACAACCCGTACCTGATGGTACAGCAATACCTGTGGAGTTGATGATATGAAGCTATCCAAAATAATAAAGCAACTGTTTGTGCTGGTGGTGCTGGTGGCCTGGGTCGGCTGTGCGGCGTTGAACCTTATGCAGCAGCTGCCCTCGCTCACCTCGGCCTACGGGCGCAACTGGGTTCTGGAAGAAAAGGTGGACGCCCTGGTGGAGGCCGCCAACGGCAGCGTGATGAGCCAGTCGGTGCTGCAAAACGCCAACGGTGCCATCAGCCGCCTGCTGGAGAGGCAGACCATCAATGGGTTCTCGATCGCCCAGGGCGAAGACGGCCAGCTGGCTTACACCAACTTCTACCCCTATGAGACCTATGACTACGAGGAGCCTGCGCTGCGGATGAAGCAGCTGGCGCAGGCCGCCGAGGCACAGGGGGCCACCTTCTTTTACCTGAACTGCCTGGACGTGTACCAGGAGGAGGGTAGCGCCTTTGGCGAGCTGCCCATCAACAACCTGAACCCACGGGCCGACGCTTTTTTGCGGGCCTTGCAGGGCTATGGGGTAGATTATGTGGACGCACGGGAGCTGCTGCGGGAGAACCCCCTGGCGGCCGAGGACTATGTCTACAAAACCGAGCCCCACTGGCGCACCGAGACCTGCTTCGAGGCATACTTGGGCTTGGTGGAGGAGCTGAAGCGGCGGGGCAGTGGCATAGACCCCAACGGCTTCTACACCAGCAGCCAGGGATTCACACGCACGGAGTACCCCCAGCAGTACCTGGGCAAGCTGGGCAAGATCACCGGGGCTACGTTTGCGGGGTATGACGACTTTACCCTGATCGCCCCGGCTTTCCAAACCGACCTGACCCTGAGCTACGAGGAGTACGACCTGCACAGCACCCGCCAGGGTGATTTTGGCACCACCCTGCTGGACAGCCGCTGGCTGGGCAACGACGATATCTACGACAACGACATGTACTGCGTCTACCTGACCGAGGTGTACCCCTACCGGAAGATCACCAACAACCTGAACCCGGACGGGCCGAAAGTACTGATTGTGGGCGATTCCTTTATGCTGCCGGTAGCGGCGTTCATGGCGGTGGCGGCCGGGGAGCTGCACCTGCTGTCTCCCTACAGCCTGCCCAGCGACGTCGCCAGCCTGCCGGAGTACTTGCAGGCAAACGGCTTCGACCACGTGATTGTGGGGCTGAACGCCGGCACCCTGTACGACAGCGGCTTCAACTTCCTCAACGGCATCGAGCTGCCGGAGCTGCCCTAGCCGAACCCCGGCGCACACACCAAGGCGGACTACCACCCCCCTCAAAAGGAGAGACCTTCCATGCCTAGCATCACAAGAAAAACCCCGCGGGAGAAAGACATCAGCACCGTGCCGTCGTTTGTTTGCGCGGCGCTGTGCTCCTTTGCGCTGTTCCTGTATATTCCGTCCATTTCCTATTTGAGCAACGTCAATTTCTATTCCTTCCACCTGACTCAGCTGCTGCTGGGGCTGCTGATTCCCTTTTTGCTGCTCACCGTGCTGCTGGGCGTGGTGCTGGCGCTGCTGTCCGGCTTTTTGCATGCCAAGGCGTCCCGGCTCTGCTTCGAAAGCCCCAAGCGTGGGGCCCTGATTTCGGTTTTCCACGTGGTGCTGGTGCTTTTTGTGTTCTGCATCTGGCTGGAGGGCAACCCCCTGAGCAGTGACCTGCCGGCGCTCACCGGCGCCAGCGACATCTTCGACTCTGTGCCCCGCATGGTCTGGGACTCCCTGGTGTGGCTGCTGGTGTTGGCGCTGGGCGTCATTTTCTGGCGGCGCTTGGCGGGGAACTATGCCTTTTTGCTGCTGGGGGCGTGCCTGCTGCTGGGCCTGGGTCTGGCCGACGCCGCCATCAACCAAGAGGTAAAGACCAGGGCGATAGACACGACCGCAAGCGAGGTGCTGGATCGGGTGGCGTTCAGCAGCGAGGACAATGTGCTGGTTCTGGTGCTGGATGCGACCTCCACCGCAGTCGTCCAGGACTATCTGGCCGAAAACCCGGAGGCGGAGGATACCTTCAACGGGTTCACCCTTTTCCAGAACAACATGGAGACGGCCAGCAGCACGCAGTGGGCTTTGCCTTCCATGATCAAGGGGGATATCTATACGGGCGGCTCCGTGATAGGATATCAGAGTGCCGTGTTTGACGTGCCGGAAGCGGCGACGCAGATCTTTTCTGAGCGGGGGTATGACGTATACGCATCCTCCACACTGCCCCTATACAACTGCTACATGCTCAGCGAGGCCAGCGAAAGAAGCGCTACCCGCAGCAGCATCACGGTTGACGAAGGGCTGTACCATCAGTTTTGGGTGCGGTTTGCGCCCTATGCGCTGAAAAATGAAGTTTCCAGCCGGGCGACGATCTCCGGCGTGGTGGAGACCACCGAGCATCTGACCGGCGGCAACCTACAGGCGCTGCAGGGTGTGCCCCAGGCCAACGAAGACGAGACCGCTTACCTGGTGCTGATGGAGGCCGCCCGTGCCCAAAGCAGCAGCCAGCCCACCTTCCATTTCCACCACGTGAACGGGGCGCACATGCCCTACACCATAGACAGCGAGGGCAACCCGCTCCCGACCGAGGAGCAGGGCACCCTGCATGGCCTGCATGAGCAAAGCACCTGGACGCTGGATTACGTGCAGGCGCTGATGCAGACCCTGAAGGACAGCGGCCTGTACGACACCACCACCATCGTCCTGCTGGGGGACCATGGCGACAGGCTATGGGACGCCAGCCGTGAAAATCAGGGCTATGCCCGGCATGCCTCGCTGCTGGTGAAGCCTGCGGGCAGCACCGGAGACTTCACCGTTTCGGATGCGCCCACCAGCAACCTGTATCTGCGTGATTTTCTGACCGGGCTGCACCTGGAGGGCGAGAGCCTGGACAGCCTGACGGAGAACCTGCCCGGCCAGCGCAGCCGGCTGATGGACGGCAAAGTCATGGAGGTGTACGAGGGCGCCGACGTGACGAAGCTGATGCTGGTGGAGGAAGTGCAGGTGGTGCAGGAGTACGACGCCACGCTCTTGAGGATGGACACGCAGTACCAGCTGTCCACCCTGATGGAAAACGCAAACGTCGCATACCCGTTGAGTTTTGAAAACGCCAACCTTACCAACGGCTGGGGCCTGCGCACCCTGGGCGAGGAGATGAGCGTCTCCTTCCAGGTAGACGCCGAGCCGGGACAGGTGCTGGATTTGGCTCTGCGAATATCCACATCGGCATTGACGGGCGGCTACCCCGAGTTCGAGCCCTATGAGCTGACGGTGCGGGACGAACTGTCGGGGCATTCCGCCAGCTTCACCATCGAGGAAAGCCGACCGGAGATCTCCTTGGCGGGGGTTACTGTAAGCGAGAGCGCCAGCATCCAGCTGCACTTCTCCTTAGCCCAACCCCCGGATCTGACGACCATGCAGGTAGTGCTGATAGAGATTTTGCCCCGGCTATCCGGGAAAAGCGGCGCCACTCCGCTGTCGGTGGACACACGGTATTCCCTGGCCACCAACAAGAAAAAGGACGGCGCAACAACCGTGGCCACACCGCTGGACTACAGCGGTGCCGACATTTCGAACGGCTGGGGTCTGAAGGCGCTGGGCGAGGAGATGCGCCTTGCTTTCAGCGTGGAGGAAGCACCCGGCCAGAAGCTGAACACCACGCTGGTGCTCTCCACCTCGGCGCTGACGGGCGAGTATCCCGCATTCGATCCCTACACGCTGACAGTGCGGGACGAGGTTTCGGGTCACGCAGTCGGCTTCACCGTGGATGAAAGCCGCAAGACAGTGAAGCTGGATAACGTGACGGTAGACCAGGACGCCTCCATCCGGCTCGCCCTGTCCTTCTCGGGCTACCCCGACCCGGCTATCATGAAGTTGACCGTGGTGGAAATAGAGACCGAGAGTTATCTGGACCAGAACGCAGGCGCCACGATTCTGAAGCTGGGCACGCAATACTCCCTTTCCACCTTCGAGGAAGAGAAGGTGACGGCCTATCCCTTCACCTATGAAAACGCCGATTTTTCAAACGGCTGGGGTCTGAAGGCGCTGGGCGAGGAGATGGTCTGTGCCTTCTTGATGGATGATCCCGTCGGCCTAAAGACCGATGTGACCATGCTACTATCCACCTCGGATCTCGCCGGTGGCTACCCGGAGTTTGAGCCCTACACCCTGACGGTGCGGGACAAGACCACCGGGCGAGAGCAGGCCTTCACCATAGAGGAAAGCCTGCAGGAGATCACCGTGCAGGACGTGCGGCTCTCCGGCGCATTTACCATCCAGCTGGCCTTTGCCATCTCACAATACCCCGACCCCGAAACCATGCAGGTAATGCTGGTGGAGCTGACGGTGCAGGAGGCCGCGTACCGCGCCTCGGCGAGCCATAATCTCACAAACGTTAACGGGAGTCTCCCCTAAAAGGGCTTCTCATCTGCGTATAGCAGAACAGTATGGCCCATAGCATATTCTGGCGAATGAGCACATCCCGGACATACCATTATCGCTGAGGGGACAGCCGGGCGCCGGTGACTGCCAGGAACACCATGTTGGCGTGCAGAAAGGCGCACTAAGCGCGGCCATAAGTCAGCTTTCTTGAAGGATAAGCGCCTGCACCACCGGCACCTAACCCAACGCCAACAGACGTAGCCTCGGCAGGCTGACAGGTAGTCTCACCGGAACAACTGAATACGCAAGACCGGCGCAGCTTTATTCTGGAATCTGCGCCGGTCTTTTTATTGGTTCATCACGGAAAGCTGGGGGATGCCAGATGGCGCAGTTGTGCTTCGTACCGGCATGAGGAACACGGATGGCCGCTCATTTCAGACATTTCTTCACTTCCGTGCCTTTCATAGCAAAGCCATGCAGAATACTAATACTGGAGTCTGTTCACACTAAAAGGGCATCAATACACATGGCGAAATATATGAAGCCGCAAAATAGCACATCGAGCTTGTCGTGGCGTGTAAAATTCTTGCGAAATCGTTTGAGTCTTAAGAAATAACGCTCAATTTCATTTCTTTTCCGATAGCGCACTTTGTCATAATCCCAAGGCTCTTTGCGATTCTTCTTTGGTGGAACAACCGGGATGAATCCGTTCTTCCGAACGGTCTTGCGAATGGAATCTCCCTCGTACGCCCTGTCCATCAGCATATAAACATGCTCAGGAAGCCGCTCCAACGCACAGAGCGGCTTTTCTCCTTCCGGCGAATCGTGACATTCGCCGCCAGACAGAGATAGGGCTACAACCGAACGGTCAGACGCGGTGACCATATGAATTTTTGTTGTGAGCCCGCCGCGAGAACGTCCAATGGCCTGCTTTCCAGTTTTTTTAGCGCACCGGTGCCGTTTGGATGAACCTTGACACTTGTGCTGTCAAGGCAGACCATCTCCATCAACGCAAGCTGCTTGTCATACTCCGCATCGATCTGCGCATTGACAGCGGCCATGCCCTTCGCGGCGGCAACCACTGCGTTCTCGTACACCGTCACATCGGCATCGGTCTTGCCTTTGGCATGTGCGCGAGAGACCTCCGCTTCGACCTTCTGGGCGATGGTCTCAAAGCCATCTGTGTCTGCCGGAGAGAGGTTGTACTTCCGTTACCTACATCAAGATGCGGCGTGGACACATGTATCTGACGGCAATCATCGATTGGCACAGCCGGTATATCGTCGGTTGGGCGCTGAGCGATACGCTGGACACCGCGCCGGTTTTGGATGCGGTAAAGGAAGCGATGCGGTTGCACGGCATCCCCGGAATCATCAATTCGGACCAGGGCAGCCAGTTCACGAGTGACGAATACACCGCACGATTGCGCGAGAACGGTATCCGACAGAGCATGGACGGGAAGTCCCGGTGGGTTGATAACGTAATAATCGAGCGATGGTTCCGGAGCCTGAAGTGGGAGGACATTTACATCAACGAGTATGAATCACCCCGTGCGTTGCGGATGGGGATTCGCGAATATGTGGACACCTACAACCACGAACGACCGCATCAGAGTCTTGGCGGGCGAACGCCGGAGAGGATATACCGGGCCAAATTCGCAGCGTGAAGGCACGATGGGGTTAGGGGGGAACGGGCAATCAAGGGGTTTGGCACAGGTGTGCTCAAACCCCGCTCCCCATGATCCTCCTGGCTCCTTGTCAAGGCCGGGTAGTATTTTCGATCATCCGTATGGCTCGAAAATCTCCACCCTTAACCTTGACAAACCAACTCGACAAGGTGCTTGATGGTCCCGCAGCAACGGAGTATTGGACAACGATAGTTTACATAATCTTCGTCTTGACAAGGGGGGACATCTTATTTCTCAGCAGTTCTATAAACCCATCTTTATTCATGCGATCACCTTCGTATAGTCATTGTTTACAAATAACCATACTCCAACGCAACTCAAATATCAACAATTCCATATGTTCTGATGACCAAAAGTCCAAAATTTGCACGGCTAGATACTATGGCAAACTCATTTGCCGACAACAAAAGCCCGCCGCCAGCCCAGAGGCCAGCGGCGGGTGTATCATGCACAAAATGCCCTATGGGGCCGTATGTCTACGCTTCCGTGTTGTCCGGATCGGCAGGAAGCGCGGTGTCCTCCTCACGGGCTGGGGCGTGTAATTTTCCTCCAGTCCATACGATTTCTCCAGGCTCAGCTTCATGACATCGGCTTTGATGGCTTCCACATTAATTGTGTATACGCACCGCTGGAGCGGCCCCTTGACGTAGCCTGACCTCACTCACTTATTGATCTTGAGTGCTCATACCGCTTATTACAGGATGATGACGCCACACAATCTATTGTGACCCGAGAAGGCGAAACCTGTAGGTTGTGTCACAGTCCGTCGAGGAAGCGATCCACCACCAGTTGGCGAAACTCAGGAGAAAGCGTGCAGAAATAGGCGGTGAACCCGGTTACGCGCACCACTAAATCGGGGTGGCTGTCCGGATTCTCGTGCGCCTGCATCAGCACATCCCTGTCCAGCACATTGATGTTGATGAGCGTGCCGCCCTGGTCCAGGTGCCCTTTGATCAGTTGGGCCACGCGCTCGATGCCACCCTCTTCGGCGCTGATTTTGGGATCAAACTCAATCTGCAGCGGCGCAGCATTGCCGTAGCCGGGCTGCACCATCGCGATGCCGTTGGCGAGCGCGGTGGGCGCACCGTCGCGCCGGAAGCCGGGCGTGGGATTGGCGCCGTGGGTGAGCGGTTCGTAGGCTCCGCGGCCGTTGGGCGTGGCGCCCACCTGTTGTCCAAAATGGATGGTCTTGGACCAGGAAAACCAGCCGGGCACCAGTTGCTTGCCTTCGCTCATCGGCTGCGCGCGCACAAGCGCGGTGAAGTCTTGGGTGACGGCCTCGGCCCACTTGTCGCCCAGGCTTCCGCCCTGGCAGTAGCGCTCGGAGTTCTTCAGCATCAGCCGAGTGCGCTCATCATCCTTGAAATTGGTGCGCAGCGCATGGAACAGCTGCTCCCAGCTGAGCTTTTTCTCGACGACCACGCGCTGCTCGATCGCGGCGAATGAATCGGCCACGGTGCCCAGGCCCACGCCATCCACGCACAGCGTATATAGCTCGGCGCACTGCGACACATTCAACCCCTCTTCAATGCAGTGGCGCATCTGTAGGTTCATCACCAGCTCGGGCATTACTTGGTGCATGTGGCTGAGGTGGAACTCGAGGCACTTCGCCAGGCCATCCACCGCGCGCGCCAGGTGTTTTTTGAACAGATGGCTCAGCCGCTCCAGGCTGGGCTCATACGCGGGATAATACACGTCCTTCGGCGCTTCGGCGGCGCTCAGCATCATCTCATTGAGCGCCACCTCGAACACGCGCGCACAGTTGATCTTGACCAAATCGTTCAGCGGCAGCTCGCGCCCGGGCACCGCGCTCCAGCCGCAGCCCACTGCGATCCGTTCGAGTGCCGTAGCCTGGTCGATGCCCTGGTTGTTCAGGTATTTCATCATACCCTCGTGCCCAGAAAAGCGCGGCCAGCCGTTGCGATCGTTGAAGTTGTAGGCCACCGCCTGCCGGAAGAAGTCGGGGTCAATATTGCGGTGGTAGCGCACGGTCAGGTTGGCCGCGATGTTCAGCTCGTGCGCAGCCTCCAGCGTCAGGTAGGACAGCTCGTTGGTCATGTCATTCCCGTCCAGGTCGCATCCGGACAGCTGATAGTAGTGTGTGTCGACCAGCAACAGATTGGCCAGGATGAATCGCGCCTCATCCCGCGTGAGCACGCCACGCTCGATGTCCTTTTCATAGTAAGGCAGCAGGATCTGATCCAGATCGCAGCCCGCGCCATCCCGGTCGTACATGCGCGAAACGCTGTTGAACCAAGCCATGTACTGGCACGCCTCCAGGAAGCTCGACGCCGGTTTTTCGATCACATTCCGGTTGCACTCGAGCATCTTTTGCAGGCTGATTCTGAGCGCCGGATCCTGCTCCGCGACCAGCAGTCGCTTGATCTCGGCGATGTGCCTTGCGATCCAGCGCTGGATCGCAAGCACAGTTTTTTCCTCGGCATCGTAAAACGCGCGCTTTTCCGGGTCTTGCGCGTGCCGCACGCGACCCTGGCGAATGGCCTTTAGAAACCCGCCCCAGCCCAATCGCAGACCGATGCGGTAGTCCGAACAGAAGTGGGTGTCCGAACCGATGGCGGTGTCCAGCCCATACAGATACACCGGCGCCAGCAGCTCGTCGTAGGGGAACCGATCGCCCGGGAACGCGCGCTGCTCCAGCGGCACGTCCGTATCGGGCTTGCGATAGGCGGTCAGCTTGTCGCACCAGCGCCCACACAGCAGCTCGAGCCGATCCACATAGACCGGGTGGTTGTCAATAAACGCCTCGAAATTCTCCGCCCAGCCCGCGTAGCCATAGAAGTCTCCATCCGGCGGAATGGGCACAAACTTGTATCCGTCGGGCAGCGGCACAGAGCCGTAGTCATCGGCATCCATGTAGCCCTGCTGCGCGCATTTCTCGCGGGTGTGATTCAGTTTGGTCTGCTTCAACGCCCGGTAGCGCTCCTGATCCGTGATGGCCATGTTCTCACACTCCTTCCAGCGCAACACCAGCGACACGCACGGGCACGCGCGCCTCGCGCGCCGCCTGTGCCAGGCGCAATATGCGCTGCTTGTCCGGCGCCTCAAACCGCTGTTGCGGCGAAGCCCCTTCAATCAACTTGGCGGTGCCCAGCGCATGATAGGGCAGCAGCTCATATGCCAGCAGGTTCTTGAGGCCCGCAGCGAACTGCGCGATGGCGCCGATCTGCTCGGGCTCATCGTTTACACCCGCCACCAGCGGGGTCCGAACCACGATCGGGATGTTCAACTCGTCCGCGGCCTGTATGTTGCTGCGGATCAGCCTGTTGCCCACGCCGGTCCACTTTTGATGCGCCTGCTCGTCCCACAGCTTCACGTCGCACAGCAGCAAATCGCACAGCGACAACACCGGAAACAACAGGTCCACAGGCAGGCTCATGTTGGTTTCGATGGCGGTATGAATGCCCTCTTGGCGCGCCAATTGCATGAGGCCGCGTGCGAAATCGGACTGGCAGCTGGGCTCGCCGCCGGTCAATGTCATGCCCCCTCCGCCCTCGTAGTAGGCACGATCCATCAATACCTCGCGCATCACCTTCTCTGCGCTCATCTCTCGCCCCACCAGCCGCCGCGCGCCAGAATAGCAGCCCTGATCGCACTGTCCGCACCCGATGCATTTGGCCGGATCCAGCAGTAGTTCGGGTTCAAATGAGATGGTCTCCGGGTTGTGGCACCAGGCGCAGCGCATGTTGCAGCCCTTCAAAAACACCGAGGTGCGGATGCCAAATCCATCGTGCACGCTGAAGCGCTGTATGTCGGTGACAATGCCAGTGCAGCTCGCGTTATCCATGAAATACATCCAGCCTTCCCATGATGGACTGCACGTCCACGTCCTCCTTGAGCGGCAGCGCGACCGGTTGCCCGATCTCAAGGGATTTGTAGGCGGCCAGGCACACCATCAGCCCTTCAATTCCGTTCTCAAGCGTGTTGAGGCTGGGCGCGCCATGGTCGATCACGTCCACAAACTCCTGAATCACCGATTGATAGTACCCGGTCTCCCTCGCACCGAACGGATCGCGCATCACATCCGCGATGGTGAGCAGCACCGGATTGGGGCCGGTAAGCTTGGTGATGCGGCTCTCGCGCCCACGCGTGATGCGCAACTCGTCGTCTGTGATGCCGATTTCGCCCTGGGTGGCGCTGAGTACCAGCGCGGTCTGGGAGTATTCGGTCGCGCCAAAGCTCGACTCTACCGTGGCCAGCGCACCACTCTCATACTCGATGATCGCCACGCCATAGTCCTCCACCTGAAGCTCTGGCCGCGCCATTTTGCGCATGCGCGCATACACGCTCTTGGCAGGGCTATCAAACAGCGCGCGCATGCGCGTAGCCATGTAGATCGCGTGATCGATGAATGCACCGCCGGACGCCTTGCCCGAATCCACGAACCAGCCCGGATCCGTGTCGCCCGGCGCCCTGAGCGGAAGCCTGGCGCGAAACGAGCTGGTGACCGCGTAGGGGGTGCCCACCGTGCCCTCGCGCACAAGCTGAATCAGCGGGTCGGTTGGGTTGGGCCCGGCGCCGTATCCGAGCAGCGTCACACCGCTCTGCTTCACCGCCTGGCGAATGCGCTCGGCGCTTGCCAGCGTGCGTGCCACCGGCTTTCCCAGCAGAATGTGCTTTTTGTGCCGGGCCGCATCCACCGCGAGCTGCTCGTGCAGGTAGGTGGGCGTTGCGATCAGCACCGCGTCCACCTCTGGATCCAGAAGCGCGTCCATGTAGTCGGCGGAATGCCGTTCCACACTGAACATGCGCGCAGTCTGCCGGGCCTGGCCGATGTTCTCGTCCACGATCCATTTCACCTGGGTATCGGGCAGGGATTGGATCGCGCCAATCAGCGGATACGCGCTGTACCAGTGTCCAAGCCCAAGCACCGCAAATTGATGCTTCATCTGTAAGCAACCCCCTCTTGTCCCATCAGCCGATCTGCCAGTATTCGCTGGCCGTCATTTCCTGCTGGCCCGAGCCCGCCGAGCGCACGCCCGCGTCCAGAATGCGCATTGCGGAGATGTTGCGCTTCAGCGACAGCGTGGGATGCACCTCCTCGCCGGTGTCCAGGTGATGCACGAACGCGCAGGCGATGTCCCGATCCTTCTGCGCGGGCTCGTCCGTAAAGAACAGCGCGTCCTCTTGGTTGGGCCGAAGCACCTTCACCGCGTCGCGTCCATCCACATTGACCAGCGTCATCGCGCCTTCCGTGCCGTACAGCATGGGGATGTTGGAGGGAATGAGTTCTTTGGGCGTGGTCCAACTGGTTTCAATCAACGCCACGCAGTTTGGGAAGCGCACCACCATCACCGCGGTGTCGTCCGCGTCGCCGAACTGGCTCATCAGGTTGGCACGCAGCCCGAACGCGGACTGGGCCTCCTGGTCGGCCAACCAATGGCTGAGCATGCTGCCGTAACAGCAGAAATCGTACATCGCGCCGCCGCCCCGGTTCAGCTGGTGCCACCATGTGTGCGCCTTCTCCTGGCCGGTCATGGGCTGGGCGGTCTCGTTCACGCCCTTGTGGGCGGCGCCCGCGCCCAGCGGGCCGGTGTGTGAGGTGCGGATTTTGAATTCGATCAGCCGCCCGATCGCGCCCTCGTCCAGCTTCTGCTTCAGGGTGCGGTACACGGGCAACCAGGTGATCGGCCAGTTGACCAGCAGCTTCACGCCGTACTGTTCGGCGGCGCGCTGCATCTGTAACGCGTCGGAAAGAGATACCGCCATCGGCTTTTCCACACAGACATGCACGGAACGGCGCGCGCACTGCTCCACAATTTCGCGGTGCAGCACATTTTCGCTGGTCACAATCGCGATATCCGGCTTCTCCTTGTCGAGCATCTCCTGGTAGTCTTGGTACTCGCGGGGAATCTTGAAGTTGTCCATGCAAAAGCGCTTGTTCCACGCGCGGGTGTAGGGCGCGGCGCGCAGTTCGGGCATGGCGGGCACGGTGTCCGCGCAGGCCACCAGCTCAGTGCGCGGATTCTCATAAAAGTGGCTGGCGACATCGTTGATGTGCATGTGCGCAAAACCGATGATTACAACACGATACTGCTTCATAAGGGTACCTCCTATCAAGATGTGGCAGCTGTTATTGTTCCAATTCCTCAAAGCTCACTTCGCGTCCCAGCTGCGCCGATTTGTAGAACGCCTCGATCACGGAAGCCACATTGATCACTTCCTCGCGCTTGATGACCTCATCCTGTTCGCCCTTGAGGAACTTGAGCGCGTGCTCGAATACGTGGATGTGCCCATAGAAATCGGACGCCTCATGGTACGGGTCGGGGAAGATGCGCGGGGTCAAATCCGCCTGGTTGCTGCCGATCGTCGTCACGAGCTTGACCGCGTCGCCCGAGTTGCTCATCACCAGACCGCCCTTGTCGCCTGACAGCCGCACGCACTCGCTGTTTGGCAGGTTGAGCGCCCAGGAGATCTTGAAGTTGACCGTCATGCCGTTCTCAAAACGCATATAGCCGTTGCTGAATTCCTCCACGTCAAACTCATTCATATCGAACGGGCGCGGCGTAAACAGCCCGGAGGGTGCGCCGCTCTCGGCGATCGAATAGCGCACGCCCTTTTCGGACGGCTGGTGCACGATGCGGGTGACCGCGCTGCCCGAGACCGATTTGAGTTTGGGGTTTCCGGTCAGGTACATGATGTAGTCGGTGATGTGCACACCCAGATCGCAGAAGCAGCCGCCAACGCTCTTTTCCTTGATGTGGAACATGCCCCACTTGGGAATGCCGCGCCGCCGGATCAGCTCCACATCGGCATAATAGACCTCGCCCAGTTCGCCGCTTTGCGCCAGCTCCTTGGCTTCTTTATAGTTGGTGAGGAAGCGCAGGCTCTGGGTCACAAACAGGTGCACGCCGGCCTCGTCCGCCGCCTTGTAGAGCTCGATGGCATCCTTCCTTTTCAGCGCCAGCGGCTTCTCGCAGAACACGTTGGCACCCACCTTGAACGCCGCCAGTGCATACTCCTTATGAAACGCGTTGGGCGTGCACACCGATACGAAATCGGGGCGCACCTCCTCCAGCATCGCGTAGGCGTCCTGGTATACCTTGGGAATGCCATGCCGATCCGCCGTCTCTTGGGCGGCGTCCTTCCGAATGTCGGCACAGGCCACCAGCTCGAAGTCGTCCTTCCAGAACTTGTAGGCCGGAATGTGCGCCGCGTTGGCGATCATGCCGGTACCGATAACAGCTACCCGATACTTCTTACCCATGATTGATCCTCCCCTATCTCGTTGTGTGTTGGCGCGTCACTGTCCGATGTGCTTGAGGTACTCGATGCTGAGCTTGGCTGCCGCCAGCGGCGTGCGGCCGACCGACAGATCCTGTTCGACAACAAACCAATGTGCCCCCGCGTTGATCGAGGCATCCACGATGGACGGAATGTCCTGGCAGCCGTGACCGACCGGGCGGAATTCAAATTCCGAAGCGTCTCCGCCCGTCGCGCCACCATCCGCCGAGATCAGCGCATAGGGCGCGGGCCCACCCGTGTTCGTGCCCACGTAGTCCTTCAGGTGCACCACCGGACAGCGCCCGGCGTACTTGGTCACATAGTCGGCCGGATCCTCTCCGGCGTACTTGATCCAGCAGGTATCCAGCTCCGCCATCAGCAGCCGGTCTGGCATGCAATCATACATGAAATCCAGCCCATACTGACCGGACACCCGCACGAATTCAAAGTCGTGATTGTGGTACAAGAGCTGGATTCCTGCATCCTGGCACATCGAGCCGAACTCGATCATCTGGCGCAGCGTGCGAGCGAATCCAGGCATGCCGGGCCGGCCCGGCTCATCCAAAAAGGGTACCGCGATGTATTGGCAACCCAGCGTCAGATGGTCCTTGATCACCTGATTCGGATCGGCCCTGATCGCGTCCAGCGGCACATGGCTTGAGATCGCAGTCAGCGCGCACTCATCCAGTGCCCCGCGAGCGCGCGAGGCGGAAAGACCATGCAGCCCGGCCAATTCCACTCCATCGTAGCCCATCATTGCAATGCGCGACAGCGTACCGGGGAAATCGCGCCTCGCCTCCTCGCGGACTGAGTACAGCTGATATCCAATGGGCAGCCTCTTCATGTCAGACACCTCACTCAGAATTCCGGCTTGTATACGCTCATTGTGCAAAAAAGCGGCTTGCTCGTCCAGAACAAATAGAAATTGTTATTGAACGAATTTCTACCGCAGTCCAAATTTATGTGTTTTGGCGATACCGTTCTGGATAGAAAAATAATAGAAGCACAATTGCGGCACGCCGCTACGGATCGCGCTTCCATCTTCATGCAAATTGGTTGACGCATCTTGACATATCCCTTACAATGATAACAATTCACACTTGTTATGGATAGCGTCATGAATCGCACGGGCTGTTACTAAGGAGGGATGATCGCATGTTTTTTCAACCCTATTTGTATTTCAAGGAACGTGGGCTGCAGCTCCCGTTTGCACTTGCGACGGTCGACTACGGCTCCGACCTGCACTGGCACAATCACTTGGAGCTGCTATTGGGGCGCGAAGGAAGATACTCCGTCGAATTGATGGACGAGGCGTTCGAGTGCGGCCCAAACGAACTGGTGATCATCAATGCCAAGGAGCCGCACCAGACCAAGCCGCTCACGCGCGGCGCGAGCTGGGACGTGCTGCAGGTAACGAATGAGCTTCTGTGCCCTCCCAGTATGGATTACGCGAATGTCAAGTATTTCAAGGCCTTTCTCGAGAATGAAGTGGCGTTTACACGTAAGATTCAATTGGTGGATGGCGATCCTCTGCTTCAGATTTTCGACGAATTTTCAAGCGCTTACTGGAATAAGGATCTCAGTTTTGAGCTGCGCGCGCACGCGATGATCCTGTGCCTGTTTGCGCTGTTGTTCCAGCAAAAACACATCGAAATGACATATTCTTTCGCGGAGCGCCAGCGCGAAATGGACCTGATCCAGCCGGTGCTTCGGTACGTGCACACCAACTATCGAAACGACATCCGCCTCAGCGAGATGACCCAAATGTTGTATATGTGCAGCGCGCGGTTTTGCAAACTGTTCAAGCGCGTGATGGGCAAAACGTTCTCGGAATATGTCAACAGCGTGCGTATCAACGAAGCCAAGGCACAGCTTTTGATCACCGCGGAGAAGGTTACGGTGATTGCGATGAATGTCGGGTTTGACAACGTTACCTACTTTAATCGGGTGTTCAAACAGCACTGCGGCGTGACGCCCACCGAGTACCGCGAGCTACACCAGTAATGATACTGTATAACAAAGTGCAAGGTTTGAATAGGTTTGTTATAGTATTGATTTGTTGCTGCGCCGATAATATTAACATGATGTTAGTCATCTACACGTAACAAACAGAATGAGGAGGGTATCAACGAATGAAGAAGACCTTAATCTGCCTGGCTCTTGTTGTCGCACTGCTGGCATCCCAGTGTTGCATGGTGGCTTTCGCCGAAGGCGAAAAGCCCGAAACACTGATCCTGGTGACCGACAACGGCTGCCTGGCCCAGTACGAAATGGTTGCGGACAAGTTCTACGAGAAGTACGGCATCGACGTGGAAATCATTGATGTGGCCTACGACAACATGCACGACAAGATCACAACGATGGTGCTGGGTGGCACGCAGATTGATCTGTTCTCGGTGGATACGATCTGGCCGGCCGAGTTCCTGTCCGCCAAGATCGCACAGCCGGTGACCCAGTACTTCTCGCAGGAAGAGCTGGACGCGCTGTTCCCCGGTTATGTCGAGGAGTTCACCATCAACGGCGAGTTGGCCGGTGTGCCGACATTGACCAACTCCAAGTGGCTGTTCTATAACAAGGCGTACCTGGAGCAGGCGGGCTACGATCATGCGCCGACCACCTGGGATGAACTGGCCGAGATGAGCAAGGCCGTCGTGGACAAGGGCATCTGCAAGTACGGCATCGCCTGGTCGGGCCTGCAGGCCGAAGGCGTGGTGTGCGAGTTCGGCGTGCTGCTCGACAGCTTTGGCGGCGCGTGGCAGGATGCCGATGGCAAGTGGACATTCAACAGCGAGGAAGGAAAGCAGGCGCTGGACTTCATGGTGGAAGGCGCCAAGCAGGGCTGGGCAGATCCCGCCTCCTCCACCTACAGCGACCGCGTTGTGCTGGATCCGTTCATGGCGGGCGACATCGCGTTTGTGCTGTGCTGGTCCTATGCATACGGTTTTTGTAATGATCCTGACAACTCCACCATCGCGGGCAATGTGGACATCGCGCTGGTGCCCGGCGCCAACGGCACCAAGACCGGCTCCGTCACTGGCGGCGGCGGGTTGGGCGTGAGCTATACCACCAAGTACCCCGAGCATGCGGTTGAGTTCCTGAAGCTGGCTGTGTCCTATGACATCCAGAAGGATGCGCTCGAATCCTACAGCAACATGCCGGTGCTCAAATCGGTGCTGGCGGACGAAGAACTGCTCAAGGCCAACCCCGAGTTTGCCGTGATGGCAGACGAGTACAACTACTCCACCAAGCGCCCCACGGTCACCGCGTACAGCGAGTGGTCGGCGCAGTTCCAGTCCTATCTGAACCAGGCGCTGGCGGGCACCATGAGTGTGGATGAGGCGCTCAAGGCTGCCGAAGAGTGGTCTGCGAAGTTCTAATACCAGGACTCTCAGGCACACGCCGCTGCCGCCGTGCCGGGTATGCCCGGTGCGGCGGCAGCCATAAGTCGCGCAAATGGCGTGAGAAAGAGAAGTGATGAGACGAATGAAAAAGATGCGCGGTGCGTACATCGGAGAGGCCTCTGTGCGCCGCACAGCCATGTTGATGATCGCACCTGCGATGGTGATCATACTGGGCATGAACGTGTATCCGCTGTTGTACAACGTGGGACTCAGCTTCTTTTGGTACAACCTGCTGGACACGGCCAAGAACGGTTTTGCCGGTGTGCGCCAGTTTGTGGAAGTGTTCACCAACAAGGGCTTTGGCAATTCGCTGTTGATCACAGGCTACTTCGCTGTGGTGTCTCTGGTGGTGCAGACCGTGCTGGGCACATTGATTGCGCTGCTGCTGAACATGGAGTTTAAGGGCCGTGGGTTTGTGCGCGCGATTGTGTTGCTGCCCTGGGCGGTTCCCAGCATGGTCAATGCCGCGATTTGGGGCTGGATCCTGAACGCGAACTATGGTTTGCTCAACCGCGTGCTGCTGCAGTGGGGCGTGATCAAGGAGATCGTGGTGTGGATGGCGACCGCCTTTTCCGCGCTCAACATGATCATCCTGGCCGACACCTGGCGCATGCTTCCCCTGACGGTGCTGTTGCTGCTCGCGGCGCTGCAGACGCTCGACGCATCCACCATCGAGGCGGGCATCGTGGATGGCGCCAACGCATTTCAGCGGTTCTGGCACATCAAGCTGCCGCTGATGAAACCGCTGTTGCTGGTGCTGCTCATCATGCGCACCACACAGACCATCAAGGTGTTCGACATCATCTTCATGATGACCGGCGGCGGCCCCGGAAACGGCACGATGGCCATCAGCTTTTACACGTACTACGCGATCTTCAAGAACCTGAACTATGGCACGGGCGCCACGTTGTCGGTGGCTATATCGGTGATCATTCTACTGATTGCCGTGCTGTACCTCAAGGTGCTGCACACCGATGACCCGTCATAAGGGGAGGAATGAGCAATGAGACAATCTGCTGGGCGGCGCTTCATCAAGGGCGTGGGCATCTATATCGCGGTGCTGCTGCTGGTATGCTGGACGCTGATACCGATTTTGTGGATGGCGTATTCTTCCGTGGTGGACAAGGCGGAGTTGTTAAACTCCGGCCCGCTCGCCCTGCCGAAAAACCTGACGTTTGAGCGCTACGAACAAATCTTTGATTCGTTCGCTAAGGTGCTGAGCGGCGGGCGGATCTCTTCAAAATCAGAGGTGTTCAGCCGGGCGCTGATCAACAGCGTGATGGTCACGCTGTCCACCACGGCGCTGGCGCTATTCATCGGAGGCATGGCCGCCTACGCATTTGCCAGGCTGGCATTCAAGGGCAAACAGTTCATGCTGATGCTGGCAATGTTTATCCAACTGCTGCCCACGGTGGCGCTGATCGTTCCGCTGTACCAGATGGTCAAGGCGAGCGGCCTGATCGACAAGCTGCCGGTGCTGGTGGTGCTGTACCTGTCCAACGTGCTGGCCTACACGATCTGGGTGTTCAACGGCTATTACCAGTCGATCCCGCGCGATCTGGAATCCGCCGCGCGCATCGACGGCTGCACGCACTTTGATGCATTTGTGCGCGTGGTGATCCCGCTCGCAAAACCGGGCTTTGTCGCGGTGGGTTCGCTGGTGTTTCTGATGTGCTGGGACGAGCTGTTATACGCGATGGTATTCATGAATTCCAAGTCCACCAAGACATTCACGGTGGCGATGAGCGAGTTCAGCGACAAGTTTGCCGGCATGGACTACCCGCTGCTGATGACCGGCGGCGTGCTGGTGACCATCATCCCCATGATGCTGGCGCTGTTCTTTCAGCGGCACATCGTGATGGGACTCACGGCAGGCGGCGTCAAGAGCTGATACGACACAACACTGCCCGAAAGGGCATCTACAAGGGAGTGAACACAACAATGAAAATTGGCGCGGCAGTCGGTTGTTTTACCATCAATCATTATGCACCCCCCTATGAGGAAGCAGTCAAGACCATCGGCGAAATGGGGTTTGACGGGCTGGAACTGATCGCTTTCACGGCGGAAGACCTGAACGAATACTACACCACCGAACGCAACAAGAACCTGAAGGCCATGATCGACGGCTACGGCATGCAGCTGAGCGAGTTCATCCTGTATGCGTACGCGGTGGTCGGGCTGATCGATCCCAATCCCCAAAAGCGCCAGCAGGCGATTGACATCTTCCACCGCGGGCTGGACGTGGCGGCGGAACTGGGCACCGACATCATCAACACCGTGTCCAACTGGCCGGTGGAGCTCACGGCGCCCATTTCATACCCGCCGCTCTCCATCCACCCGTACATGCCCGGCTTCAAGAACTTTGAGCCGAAGCACACGCTCTCTATGCCGCAAAACTACGACGCACCCGGGCTGTGGGATCGCTATCTGGAATCGGTTGCCAAACTGGTGGCGCTGTGCGAGCAATACAAGATCCGCTTTGCGATGGAAGGCCACGCCAATGTGGTGATGGGCACCACCGACGCGATGCTGCGCGCATTCGATCGGGTTCCCAGCCCCTATTTTGGCACCAACTTTGACGCCGCGTGGCAGATGATGCAGCGCGAATACCTGCCTTGGGCGGTGTACAAGCTTCGGGAGCGCATCTTCCACGTGCACCTGCGGGACACCGATGGCATGTTGTGCTACAGCTATCCGGTGGGCCAGGGCGTGATCGACTGGAACGGGTTCGTGCGCGCGCTCAAAGAGGTGGGATACAACGGCTTCCTCTCAATGGAGCTGGGCGGTCTGGCAAACCCGCAAAAGTATGTCAAGGAATCGCTCGATTATATGAGAAGGATTCTCAAGGAAGAGGGCGCGGAGGGCTAACACATTTGCCCGCCGCAAGGCAATCATACATACATCTAGGAGGAATGGAACATGAGCAAACTGGGCATTGCGCAGGTGGGCTGCGGAGACATCGCACACATTCGGTATTTCTATTCGTACCCCAAGCTGAAGGATCGGTTGGAACTGGTGGGCCTGTACGATATGAACCGTGCATTTATGGATCAGACCGCTGCGGAACTGGGCGTGAAGGCGTATGACAGCTGGCAGCAGCTGCTGGACGACCCGGCGGTGAAGGCGGTCGTGGTGACCACATACCATCCCTCCCATGCGCAGTATGTGATCGAGGCGCTGGAGGCTGGCAAGCAGGTGCTGTGCGAAAAACCCATCTGCACCAACACCCAGGACACCGAGCGCATCCGCAAAACGGTCAATCGCACGGGCGGCATTTTCATGGCGCTGCCGGACGACGCCTATCCGCATGTGGATACCGTCAAACAGATGATTCAGAGCGGTGTGATCGGCGAGGTCAACTCGGCAGACGGCGTGTTTGCGCACCAGGGCCCGCTGCATGCGCCGTGGTTCTTTGACAAGAAGCTGGCCGAGTGGGGCGTGCTGGCCGATCTGGGCGTGTACCCGATCAGCATGTTTACCTACCTGTTCGGGCCGGTCGATACCGTGTACGGCAAGACTGTGATGCTGCAAAAAGAGCGCGTCAGCCTGAAGGGCGAGCCGATCAAGCCCTCGGTGGAGGACAGCGCCGCGGTGATCATGTCCTGGGAAAACGGGATGCAGGCCACGCTGCGCACCAACTGGTGCACCGCGGCCGACAAGAGTGTGTGCTTCTGGGACTTCCGCATCTACGGCTCCAAGGGCGTAATCTACATCAACTTCAGTGATGAGGCGCACCGCGTGGTGGTGTTCTCCCCGTACGCGAAGCTGGAGGGCGAGGCGATCGAATACCTCGGGTTTGGTGACAACTACGTGATCAAGACCGACACCAGCGACCTGAACGTGGACATCGTGGAAGCGTTCCTGGACGCGGTCGAGAGCAACACGCCCATCGCGGACGGCGGCTGCTCCATCGCGCGCCAGGCGCACGTGATCGAGATCATCCAGAGCGTGTATGAGTCGTCCAAGTCGGGGCAGGAGAAGAAGATCAAGACTAGGTTCTAACAAAGAAGCGAGCGGGACGGGGGCTTCCCTCGCCCCGCTTTTTTGTGGAGGTAGGCGCCATGCGGCACAAACCATCGTATCATTTCCGGCCGAACAGCCAGTGGATCAACGACCCCAACGGGCCCATCTACTTTGACGGGCAATACCACCTGTTTTACCAGTACAACCCCACGGGCTGGGAGTGGGGAAATTTGCACTGGGGTCACGCGGTGAGCCATGACCTGGTGCACTGGGATCACCTGGCGCCCGCGCTCACGCCCGACAAGGCGCGCGGCGAGCACCTCTGCTTTTCCGGGTGCGCGTATGAGCATCATGGCAGCGTGGAGCTATTCTATACCAGCATCGGCAACTATGGCAGCGGGCCTCGCGGCCATGTGGACGGCGCCCAACAGTGGATCGCCACCACGCACGACATGCGCACCTGGACCCAGATCCCCGAAAACCCAGTGTTATCCACCGAGGGAGAGCGCGCGCAGGGCCGCTTTCTGACGCACTGGCGCGATCCATACGTGTTCCGCCACCGGGGCGAGACGCTGATGGCCATCGCCGGGAACCTGGACGGCTGGCGCGCCGCGATCCACCTGTACAGTTCGGAGGACATGCGCAACTGGACATACAAGGGCCTGTTTTTCAGCGAGGGCGTGCGCGTCACCTACGAGTGCCCCAATGTGATCCCGTTCGGCGACAAGCTGGCGCTGATCTACACGCAGCTTGAGGATTGCGTGCGCTACGCGGTGGGCACGATGAACGAGGACTACACGCTGAACGTCATCCGGCACGGCGAGGAGATCGACCGGGGCTGCTACTGCGCCACCAACGTGTTCGACGCGCCGGATGGGCGCCGGATCATGTGGGCATGGCTGCGGGAGGACGACCGGGGAAACATCATCACCGACGGCGATTGGCAGGGCGCGATCGCACTGCCTCGCCAGGTGTCGCTCACAGCAGACAACCGCCTCGCGTTTCGGGTGGCGGACGAGCTGCGCTTGCTGCGCGGCGACATGGAGAGCAAAAAGTTCAAGGCATTCTCGGGAAGGCACGAGTTCGACACCCACTCGGGCGCGTGCGAGATCGAGGTGGAGGTAGACAGCCTGGGCGAGTTCCAGTTGAATGTGCTGGGCGCACGCGATTTGAGCGAAACAACGCGCATCCACATCTCGCCAAATGCCAAGACACTTCGCATTGCACGCGGCGCAAGCTCGCTGTTGGGCGAGATGAACAAATCGGACATTTTCGGGCGGTTTGGTGCGTATGAAGGCCCGCTGCGGCTGCGCGCGTTTGTGGATCACTCGATCTTAGAGGTGTTTATCAACGACGAATGGGCGTACGCCGCGCGTGTATACCCCGTCAACGAGGACGGGATTCTTGCGCTGGAGGCGCACGACAGCGCGTTCAGCGGCCAGGTACGCATACACCAGATCGGATGAAGGAACAATAGCAAGCCAGCCCGGAGCCGCATACGGCTCCGGGCTGGCTTGCTCCCTGGGATCAATCGTCTTCGGCCGGCAAATCGACATGCCACAGCCCGTGCCGGGAGCAGTGCGCGAACGCCGCGATGGGCGCCTCCTGCTGCAACGGGAACACCGCCACGGCCGACTCGCCGGGAAGGAAGCTCTTGTAGTGTTCTCGCCGATCGGTCAAGAAAAACACGCATTCAATGTAGTGATCAGGTACCATCGGGTGCACCTTTTCGCCCACCTCGATCCGGACAGATCCAGGTTCGAGGTGCACATAGGGCCTGTGATGCTCTGCGTCAGAACTGGCGTTTCCCAATTTCAAATCCTGCATGGGCCCGCAGCAGCAGGTGGGCAGAATATCTTTGTGGTTCGCCTGCCCCATGATGAGGTTGCCGCACAACGCACAGCTATAAAAATGGTACTTGCACACGTCGATCCTTCCTTTCCGAATCCAATAACGGACAAGTGAGCATCATTATTTACTATTGTACCACAATTTGTTTGTAAGCGTCAAACTGAAGTGTACCCCATGTCAAGTACAAAATTTGCTTAGTGGTCGTTCGTCCGCGACGAGGTGTGGTATACTTCACCCGCTTTGCCGGTGTTGAGGATAGGGCAACGCTGAGGGGCCTGTTGACAAATAAAAAAGATGGCAGCAAAAAACCAAAAGGATTTTTATATGGGAGCGTCGAATCTATCCAAAGAGGTGGGCAATAATGATGGATCGACGAACAACAGCGCAAGAGGTAATGATTCTATCTACGCTTGAGCAGCTAGTCCCTCAAGATCATTTTTTGCGCAAGCTGGAAGCGGCGTTGAACTTGAGCTTTGTATATGAGAGGGTAGCTCATTTATATAGCGAATGCGGAAGGCGCTCGATTGATCCCGTGATACTGATCAAGATGTTGCTGCTCGGCTATTTCTATGGGATTGAAAGCGAGCGGAAACTGGAAAGGGAGATACAAGTCAACATTGCTTTTCGCTGGTATCTTGGCTTGAACTTTGAGGATTGAAGTGTACCCCATGTCAAGGACAAAATAAAAAGTGCGGGTATTTATAGTGATGGATAGGTGCTTGGTCGCGTATCTGCGCAAGATTCTGCTTGCGTCGGACGTCCTTCACAGCGACGAAACGCCGGTCAATGTGCTGGATGAAAAAAACCGCGTCAACTCTCAAATGTGGGTGTACCGGACGGGCGCCTGCGAAGCGCATCCGATTGTGATCTATGACTACCAGCCCAGCCGGGAGGCCCGGCATCCCAAACGCTTCCTGGACGGTTTCACGGGTTATCTGGTTGCCAAAGACCGGAAGGACACGATACTGTTCAACGACCATCTCCGCGTGGAGAACGTCCCCGCGACTGCGTATGAGTATGTGGTCAACGGCAGGAGTGCGATTGAGTGGATTATGGAGCGGTATCAGATCAGGACGAACAAGGACAGTGGCATCGTCAACGACCCGAATCTGTGGTGCGACGAGCATCACAACCCGGAGTACATCCTGAACCTGCTGCTGTCCGTGATTGCAGTGTCTGTGCAGACGGTAGAAATTGTACGCGGGTTGCCTAAGGTGATTGAGTAAAATGATGCGCGGCCTTAGAAAACACATAAGCGGCATGCGAACAGCATGATGAAGCCGCTTAGGTTGTAATAGACCATGATTCAAGCAGCGCGAGCCAATGGCATGATCAGCCGAATCGGCACACCCATTTCCCGCGCGTATTCGCATGTCATCGCCGTTCCGCCCGGCTGCCCGTCGTAGGCGGCCAGTAGTAGATCGGCGTTTTCGACCATATACCTGTTGCGGCGGAACATGCAAGCGTTGGTGTACTCGTGTCCGGTGGCGGTGACGATATCCGCCGTCGCAAAAAGCCGGTCATGCCGCATCCTATACTCGTCATCCCAGCGGGCAGCCTGTGCATCAAACGGGCTGACCATCTCCAGATGTATACTGCGAACAGCATCGTGGGCTTTATGCCCGCGAAAATGCTACCCAGCGCGGGTATGACGGCAAATGGCGTGCCGCCCGCGCTCGTTATCTGCGCCAGAATCCCTTGTGCTTAAGATGCCGTAGCGAGGGACGCTTGACCCCGGCCACCGTCGTTGACCACATCATACCGCACCGTGGCGACGAAACGCTGTTCTGGGATGAAAGCAATTGGCAGCCGCTATGCAAATCGTGCCACGACCACAAGACCGGCAGCGGATTGTAAATCATCAATGTGAATTTCTTGAAATAGGTTGAATATATCCTATTGTTCGGTTATACTATGGATGAAGGAGTGATTTTCATGATGATTAACACCAATAACTTGGTTTCGATTACGGAAGCGAATCAGAATTTCTCTAAGGTAGCCCGTTTGGTAGATGAGAAGGGCTCTGCTATTATTCTGAAAAACAATGTGCCGAGATATCTCGTGGTCGAGTTTAGTCAGGTGGAGCAAATGCAAATGGCGGCAGATGAAGATGTTGCAAGCATATCCTCGCGCTTGATTGCGCAGAATCGTGAAGCGTATGAGGTACTTGCAAAATGAAAATGCTCAGCAAGCAGCATGTCATTTTACTTCATGAGCAGCTTATCGATGAAACAGGTGGAACAAAAGGGCTTCGGGATGATGGTTTGTTGGAATCTGCATTGTCCGCGCCTTTTGCGCGGTTTGCTGAAACGGAAGCGTATCCATCCATTCAGCAAAAGGCTGCAAGGCTTTGCTTTAGCTTGGTCATGAACCATCCGTTCATCGATGGAAATAAGCGCATTGGTGCGCATGCCATGCTAGTGTTCCTCATGCTCAATGGGATTGAGCTGGCGTTTACGCAGGATGATTTTTCTGGAACTATATTGAAGCTAGCAGCAGGGGAAATCGATTATAACGGTTTACTCAAATGGCTGCTTATACACGAAAGATAAACATACTGGTTGACTGTAAGCACTTCAGAGATGGAGTGCTTTTTTCATACCCATTTTGAAGGGAGGTGCGATATGAAAAACCCACTCATCGGATTATTCAAATCGAGGGATAAACCTCGAAACATGGTCAGCTCTGCGCCGTCATTCTACTTCGGTTCAAGTGTCTCTGGCAAATCAGTCACGGTGCGCTCAGCGGTTCAGGTTTCAACGGTTTATGCCTGTGTGCGCGTAATCGCTGAGACGGTCGCCAGCCTTCCGCTGCACGTCTATGAAGCCACAGAAGCTGGAAGCCAACGGGCAGCAGAGCATCCGCTGTACCGCATTCTACACGACGAACCCAACCCCGAAATGACCTCGTTCATATTGCGCGAGCTGATGCTGACCCACCTGCTCCTATGGGGCAATTTCTATTGTCAGATCGTCCGCACCGGGCGAAATAGCATCGTCGGCCTGTATCCGCTGATGCCTGAGAACATGGAGGTTGACCGCGACAGCAAGGGAAAGCTGACATACACCTATGCGACCAGTGACGGCAAGCGCGTGAAGCTCGACCCGGAGGAAGTGCTGCACATCCCCGGACTCGGCTTTGATGGCATTGTGGGCTACAGCCCGATTGCCCTTGAGCGAAACGCCATCGGCCTTGGCATCGCAGCGGAGGAATTCGGGAGTAAGTTCTTTGGGAATGGCGCAACGCCCAGCGGTGTGCTCACACATCCGAACACCGTCAAGAATCCCAAAGCGCTGCGCGAGAGCTGGAACGCTGCCTATGGCGGCTCCGGTAACGCCGGACGCACTGCCATTTTGGAGGAAGGAATGCACTTCGAGCGCATTTCCATACCGAACAACGAGGCACAGTTCCTCGAAACGCGCAAGTTTCAGGTGTCGGAAATCTGTCGTATTTTCCGTGTGCCCCCGCATCTGGTGGGCGATCTGGAACACGCTACTTTTAGCAATATCGAGCATCAGGGGATTTCGTTCGCTGTGCATACCATTCGTCCTTGGGTGGTGCGCATCGAGCAATCCATCAACCGCGCCCTGTTCAGCGACTCTGAAAAGAGTCGTTTTTTTGTGCGCTTCAATATGGACGGCCTGATGCGTGGCGCGTACAAGGAGCGCATGGAGGGCTATGCCATTGCCCGCCAAAATGGTTGGATGAGCGCCAATGACATCCGGGAGCTGGAAAACCAGAACCCGATCCCGCACGCGGAGGGCGGCAACGCCTATCTGGTCAATGGCAATATGATTCGCATCACCGATGCTAAAAAGGAGGAAACCGAATGAAGAAATTCTGGAACTGGGCACGAGATGCCGATGAAAACCGTGTCTTGCGCCTTGAGGGAGCCATTGCCGAGGAAAGTTGGTTCGACGATGATGTCACGCCCGCGCTGTTCAAATCCGATCTAATGGCCGGAACGGGTGCTGTGACCGTCTGGATTAATAGCCCAGGTGGCGATTGCATCTCAGCGGCGCAGATCTACAACATGCTCATGGACTATCCCGGCGATGTCACCGTAAAGGTGGACGGCCTCGCCGCCTCTGCCGCCAGCGTGATCGCCATGGCGGGCACGAAGGTTTGCATGTCGCCGACCAGTCTCATGATGATCCATAACCCGCTTACGATTGCGATGGGCGACAGCGAGGAGATGCGCAAGGCCATACAACTATTGGATGAGGTCAAGGAAAGCATCATCAATGCCTACGAGATCAAGACCGGCCTCTCCCGCGCCCGACTTAGCCACCTGATGGACGCGGAAACGTGGATGAACGCCAATAAGGCCAAGGAGCTGGGCTTTTGCGACGAGATCATGTTCGCTGATACTCCGAACGCCGAATCTCCGGAGAACAGCTTTACTTTCTCCCGCAGAGCCGTCACGAATTCCCTGCTGGATAAGCTGAAAGCCCGAATACCCGAACCCGACAACCGAGTGAAAGCGGCTGACCTTGAGAAAAGGCTGTCGCTGATCAAATAACGAGGAGGAATTTCTTATGAATCAGATTCTTGCCCTGCGCGAAAAGCGCGCAAAAGCATGGGACGCTGCCAAGGCTTTTCTGGATACCAAGCGTGCTCAAGATGGCACCCTTTCTGCTGAGGATGCGGCGACCTACGACAAAATGGAGACCGATGTCGTCAATCTCGGTAAAGAGGTCGAGCGCCTTGAGCGTCAGGCCGCAATTGACCGCGAGCTGGATCAGCCCACCGGCAAACCACTGACGGACAAACCCCAGACCCTTGATGGCAAGTCCAAGACCGGTCGCGCTACGGATGAGTACAAATCCGCGTTCTGGAAGCGACGGATCGGCGCGATGCAAGACACAACACAAGACCATATTGGGAGGGCAGAAACATGGGAACGATCACCGAAGCCAACGAGAAATTTATTGGGAAGCTGCCCGAGAACCTGTTTATCGCGGGGGAATCGGTGCTGCGCATCCGCCATTCCTGGTCGGGCTCCTTCACGACCATGCCCACGGCCACCGTGACGATCACGGATGCAGCCGGAAACGTGCTGTATCAAGCGAGCAAAAAGACCACCAAAAGCGGCGCGCTATTGGCGGCGTTTCTGGATCTGGATGTGGTATGCCCCGAGACGGACGCGGCATCGCTCAATGTGAGCGCCACAACCCCGAAAGGGATCGTAAACCAGCTGAATGCCAGCATCGACGTTTGCCCATATTCGGACCCGAGGATCGGGAGATTCGAGGTGATCCGCGCGAATGCGGAGGGCGCGCCCGATGAAGCGGGCACATCGGCGGCATTCAGCCTGACGGCGGAGGTGGCCGCGCTGGGCGGCGCAAACAGCGCCGATTGGTCGCTGCGCTATCGCGCAAGGGGCGCGAGCGATTGGATTGAGGTGGCGCTGCCGTCCGGGCTGACGCAACAGATCGATCGCCAGATGCTGAATGGCCTATTTGCGCTGGCGGAATCCTATGAATTTGAGCTGCGCATCAGCGATCGGATCACGAGCGCGCAGGTGGCTCGCACGCTATCCACCGCCAAGGCGCTGATCCACCTGAAAAGCGATGGCACAGGGCTGGCGATCGGCAAATATAGCGATACGGCGGATCTGTTTGATGTGGCGCTGCCCACCCGATTTGAGGGCGCGGTCACGATGCAAAGCCCGCTGCCCAAATCATCCGGCGGGCTGGGCGCGGATGTGCAGGATCAAGCGGCGCTGCTGGGCGCGCTGCGCATCGCGGCGGGGGTGGAGGAAATATCCATGGGCGGGAACAAGGTGACCATCTGCGATGTGATTTTCCCAGCTGGCCGATTTACCAGCCCGCCGAGCGTCACGGTCACGCCCAACTGGCCGATGACCTATGCATCCAGCGTTTCGGTCATCATCACCACCAACGCCGTTACCACCGACGGCTGCGAAATCCGCGTTATGCGCGTGGGCGGCGCGCGCACGATCGAGCTGCACTGGCAGGCGATTCAGTACACCTAGGCGGTTGCCGAAACAAAGCGCGAAAGCGCTATTTTTTATGCGAAAGGATGATCAATTATGGCACTCGCAAACGTGTTATCGCCCGAAGCGGCGCGCAAGCAGGCCGTCCGGCTGATCAAGAGCATCGCCGGGCACAACAGCTACACCCAGAGCAGCAATCGCTGCTACGTTTTCGGCAAGCCCGAGGGTGCCAAGACCGGCTACGGCGATTGCAGCAGCACGGTGCGTGAGGTATTGAAGCGCGCTTGGGGCATCGATATCGGTGGCAATACCTCGGCGCAAGTGTCAAGCCGGGGCAAGGGCATCCTGGTCGAGGATAACAGGGGCGGCACGCGCAGATATCCCACGCTGAGCAAGCTGAAGCCGGGCGACTGTATCTACTATAAAGGCACACCTGGCAACACATGGGGCGTGGGCCATGTAGAGATGGTGACCGGCGACAACGAGTGCTACGGCCACGGCAGCGGCACTGGCCCTAAAAGGCACACGATCACAACATACAGCAAAAGCCGGAGCGCGGGCAAAGGCTACCTGTGCGTGATTCGCTGGATCAAGGACGATGCCAAGGTGTACAAGCTGGGCGAGCGCGCGCTGAGCCTGGGCATGGTTGCGCCGGACGTGGGCGAGCTGCAGCAGATGCTGCTGAAGCTCGGGCATAGCCTGGGCACATACGGCGCCCAGAAGAACGGCGTTGACAGCGATTACGGCGGCAAGACCGCCGCCGCCGTCCATGCGGAACAGAAGTGTGCCCATCTGACCCAGACCGGCAATGCAGATCTGGTGACCATCGCGCACATCGTCGCCCACGCTATGGGCGGCGCAGCGCCTGCCCAAACCCAGTATGTGCGCGTCACGGGCGGCACGGTCAACGTGCGCAAGGGCGCGAGCACGCGCTTCAGCTCGCTGGGCATCGCGAACCACGGGCAGCGCCTCCTGGCTACCGGCGCTGTGGCGGACGGCTGGTTCGAGATCCGCTACACGCCCAAGGGCAAGAGCGAGACCACAGCCTGGATCAGCGGCAGATACGCCGAGATCGAGTAAAACGTCACCACTAGACCGAGAAGCCGCTCGAGCTCATGCGCCAGATCGTCAGGATCATCTCGCCCGGCGGCACCATATTCGACCCGTTCACGGACAGCGGCATCACGCTGCAGGCCGCTGCGCTCGATGGCTACGACGCCGTGGGCTGCGAGCTGTCGGACGCGATTTTCGATACCGCCATCAGGCGGCTTGAGGGAGGCGAGAAATCATGAGGAAGATCTGACGAATTACCCCGGATCACATACATAACGCGATGGCGCTCCCGTCGGCTGATAAGCCGTGCATGAGCGCCATTTTTATGCATAACCGTTTTAAATATCGCGCGCCGCTCGTTTCGTTTTTCGCGCCCACTACAATAGCATTTACAAGGAGGAATTTATTATGAAAGATTTTCAAATCGACCTGGTATGGGCAAAAATACAAATGTCCATTGCCATCATTGGCGGCTGGCTCGGCTACTTCCTCGGAGGTATGGACGGGCTGCTTATTGCGCTAGTCGCCTTCATGGTACTGGACTATATCACCGGCATCATGTACGCGATCATCGACAAGAAGCTGTCCAGCGCCGTTGGCTTCAAGGGCGTCTTCAAAAAGGCGCTGATCCTGATTCTGGTCGGTGTAGCCAACATCGCCGATGTGCATGTTGTTGGTAGCGGCAGCGCACTGCGCAGTGCAGTGATTTGCTTCTACCTATCCAATGAGGGCTTAAGCCTGCTCGAAAACGCAGCACGCATCGGACTGCCGGTTCCCGACAAGCTCAAGGAGATTCTTGCGCAGCTTCACAACCGCGATCACGAGGGCGATGGCGAATAAAGCAATCGTCCTCGAATAAAGCAATCGTCCTCGAATAAAGCAATCGTCCTTCAATTATGATGGGAGGAACGATTATGTCCGATGGCTGCTGTGTCCGATGGCGATAACGGCAAGCAGGACGTGCCGACGCCTGAGGAAACGAAGCCGGAGCCGACGCAGTCCAAGCCCGCAGGCACAATTTTGACTTGAATGCGGAAATTCGCTGTTCCCTGTCAGAACTAGTAGTAGAAGGCGAAAAGCAGAATGTTCTATCCGATGAATATTGGATGAACGCATACAAGGATATGTCTCTTTCGTTGGAATCCAGAGCGCCAGAAGAATGGAGCCTATGGCACATCAGCGGAACCGAACGTCTTGCCATCGCTTTTTCTTTCAAAGATAAGCTCTGCTACGTCAATGATATAGCCGCGAATAGCATCTTGGTCGATGCAATTCTCGTAAGACATACTTAGATCTCCATTGAATTTGTGTATATAACAAAACAGACACCCCTGCCAGAAGGTGTCTGTGTTGCTTTTTAATGTGAGAGTGTTGATTAACTCTCGAATAGTTTTTGGTCTTGTCCTTAATAACCGGCTAAAGCGAAGAGGTAAATCCGTCTACGTAATTCTCGGTCAAAGATTCTTGATTTATGTCGCCCTGGCATCTATGCATGAACAAGTTTATGAAAAAAGTTGAATGGCTGCTGTGCAGAGTTGTCATCTTGTGATATAATCATTTCGGAGGTGTCGGATTATGTCAGAAAAGAAGCCGCAACCACAATCTAATGCTCCTCATAAATGTGTCTGCTACCGCAGTGAGAAACGTGATTAACATGGTGATCACAAGCGAGCTGAATGGAAAGTGCTTGAGTTCCAGCACGATGGCTTCATGCACTATGCTGATGCGATGATCAAAGTTGGCGAGAATGCGGTTCTGGACACGAACGCCTTTGCTGTTGAGGTTGGCGAAGGTTCCGATCTGGCAAGATGCGCCGTGGAACCAAAGGCAATATGGGCAATCAATGAGTACATGGAGCATTGGTTTGAGGGTGAAAAGGAGAAACAGAAAGTTGGAGCTGGAAATGTCCCGATTGTGAAACGATAATAGCGATTCGGAATCATATGGAAGGATGTGATGAAATGGGTCTGTCGTTCTTTGATTCATGGCTCATACAGAAAAGTGTTGAGCAGGGCGTTCGAGATGCAGAACGCTCAAAGATTTCAACTTATCATAATCAAGAACCAGTTAAGTTTAAGTTTTCGGCAGCGGCCACGAAACAGCTTGGCGAAAAGTTTGCTGATATCGCAATCCAAGGCGGGTATAAAACGTGCGAGATTTACGGTGAGGGTGAGGATAAAGTGCTTGATTACGCACTGGAACACGTCAGAAAATCCATACGAGAGGGGTCGCCCAACAAGGATGCACACCTCGAAGCGGAACGAATATTACTACGAAAACAAAGGCAGCAATAAGTCAGGCGTTCAAAGCAAATTACATCAATAGAACCACTTAAAAGCACCTGAACCGAGGTGCTTTTTTGATGCGCAAAATACGCCACGACCGTTATTCAAGGGAAATATGTGCGGTATCAATGCAAAATTGGTACGAAAAACGCACCATACTCAGGGCAAGTTACAAGGAATTAACATTTGAGAGATGAAAGGGGTAATCCATCATGAAGCAGAACAACAAGATCACCAGTGCCAAACCCGAATATGAAGTGTATGAGCTGAACGAGTGCGGAAAAATCAAGGGAATGAGAGTTGAGACGAAAAAACATATCAGGAATTTCAGTACGATCAGTAGTATTAATATCGGACAGGTGCTGCGCGACCAATTGGCAGGGTTGGGTATCACGGAATTGTCATGCACGAACCGAAACGCACACTTGAATGGCGGCGCAATTCTCAGGCACATTCCGAAAGAGTACACTGTACAATATCTGATAGCCCCCTGGGTAATGGCACTTAATATACGTTCATCACGACCGTAGTTGCTGACACGACCTATGAATACGTCGCCATGGTGGCCAACGGCTGGCATGCCGTCATCGTCGGCGCGCAGATCGGCTGGGTGTCGGGGCTGTTCTCGAAGGTCGTCTAATAAAACAATTTCATATCCGGTTGCCAAATCTCCCCTCACTGTCCTGTGGATGGTGAGGGCTTTTGCTTTATCTCTCAGAAATGGAGCCAGATATGATGGAAAGAAAATGCGTTTCACAGGAGCAATTGCAGCGCGAAGTGGATTACGCAAGGGCGCAACATGTGCTCGAAAAGATGCTGGCAAAAGGGCTGATAACTACCGCAGAGTACGCCGAAATCACTGCGCTGAATCGCCAGTCATTTGCGCCAGCGTTATCACAAATCATGCCAAAAGTATGTTGAATCCACCGCCGATCAGAGCTAACATGAGACACCCTCTGAAGGTGGTGAGATGATGAAAGTAACGAAAATTGACCCCGGCGCGTACGTCCCAGCTCCAAATGCGAAACTACGCGTCGCTGCCTACTGCCGGGTATCGACGGACAGCGATGAGCAGTCTGGCAGTCTGGAAACCCAAATCGATCATTATGAAGCACTCATCAGGTCGAACACCGACTGGGAGTATGCAGGGGTGTATTATGACCACGGCATTACCGGTACAAAAAAGGATAAGCGAACTGGGCTGCTTCGGCTGCTCGATGACTGCAAGAATCGGAAGATAGACTTGATTCTCACAAAATCCATCAGCCGCTTTGCGCGAAATACAGCCGATTGTCTGGAAATCGTGCGGTTGCTACTCGACATTGGCGTATTCGTCAGCTTCGAGAAGGAAGCCATTCACACCGGTTCGATGGAAAGCGAACTCATGCTGTCAATCTTGAGTGGACTGGCTGAAAGTGAGTCGGTTTCCATCGCTCAGAACAATAGGTGGTCGATACAGCGCAGGTTTCAAAACGGCACCTACAAAATATCCTATGCGCCTTACGGCTATGACGCCATTAACGGCGAGCTTGTCGTGAATGATGCTCAGGCTGAGATCGTGCGGTTTATCTTCGCGGAAATCCTTTCTGGAAAAGGTTCTCAGAAAATCGCTGCTGAGTTGAACCGCCGCAATGTGCCTACCAAGAAAGGTGGCCGTTGGACTGCGACAACCATTCGCGGGATGATTGGGAACGAGAAGTATACCGGCGACGCGATTTTTCAAAAGACCTATACCGATGCGCATTTCGCCCGGCACCGAAATGACGGTGAAAAGGATCGGTACATGGTTCAAAACCACCATGAAGCGATCATTAGTCATGAGGAGTTTGAATCTGCGCAGGCGATCATCGAGCAACGAGGCAGGGAGAAAGGCGCGGACATGAGGCAGGATAAATGCCAAAACCGGTATCCCTTTTCAGGAAAAATCGTCTGCGGCGAATGCGGCGGCAAATTCAAGCGCCGTGTTCACACCGTGGGCAGGCATCCCATCGCATGGTGCTGCGCCGCGCATATTGAGGATACCAAGCGGTGTTCCATGAAATACATCCCCGAATCGGATATCGAATTGGCGTTCGTCACGATGATGAACAAGCTGAATTTCGGACATGTTGCTGTCTTGAAGCCGCTTTTGGAAAGTCTGTCCAAGTTGAATGCGGAAGATAGCTTGCTCAAGATTGAGGAAATTGAACGGAAACTTGAGGATAACGAGACGCAGAGCCAAATGCTGGTCGGGCTGAGGGCGAAGGGATACCTCACGCCCGTCGTTTTCAACAGAGGGAACAATGAGCTGTTGAAGGAAGCTGAGCGCCTGCGCCGTCAGAGGGAATCTTTGCAGCGCTTTATGAGCGGCGAAAACCAACACCTGAGCAAAACAAGGGAACTGCTTCATTTTGCTGCAAGGACGGCGATGATGGAAGGTTTCGATGGGAATGTTTTCGCTTGCTTTGTCGAGCGGATCATTGTATACAGCCGCACGGAAATCGGGTTTGAGCTGAAATGCGGCATTGTGCTCAAGGAAAGGCTGGTGAAGTAGTATGCGCCATGCACCGTATGGTTACCGAATAGAAAATGGCAGAGCCGTGATTGAGGAGACAGAAGCCGAGCAGATCAAGAAGCTCTTTCAGGCTTACTTGTCCGGAGCGTCTCTTACCAACGCTGGGATTGCCGCCGGTATTGATGCTCGTCACACCGGCATCGGCAGGATGCTACGAAACAAGCGCTATCTGGGAGATGGATTTTATCCATCGCTCATCGATCCAGAAACGTTTGCAGCTGCCGAGGTTGAACGGCTTCGGCGTGCCGAGCTTCTTGGGCGAGCGGATAAAGTCAAAACAATTGACAAGCCCGCTGTTCCGGTGGCGTTTATATTGACCGAAGCAAAGCAAACCCTCGACGATCCATTTCAGCAAGCGGAGTACATTTACAGCCTGATTGAAACGGAGGACAAAGAAAATGGATGCCAATAAAAATGTGATGGTGCTCCCGGCGAGGAGAAGCGTTCGCCAGACGGAGAATGAGGAAAAGCCCAAGCAGCGCGTGGCGGCGTATTGCCGCGTCTCCACGGAAAGCGACGAGCAGGCCACCAGCTATGAAGCGCAGATTGAGCATTATACCGCCTACATAAACGGTCATCCCGATTGGGTGATGGCGGGCATCTTCGCGGATGACGGCATATCGGGCACCAACACGAAAAAGCGCGACGAGTTTAACCGCATGATCGATGAGTGCAAGGCGGGACGCATCGATATGATTATC